>CAZVAV010000181.1:0-5077 GCA_964625135.1 uncultured Oscillospiraceae bacterium
GACAACGCCAGCGTTGCCGCCCCCCGGCGGTTCCTTGGTGGGATTTTGACAATGAATCAGCGGCATCTTTGTTGGCATTCCACAGTTTTTGCGCATTTTGCAATTTTCAATTGACAAGCAACAGCTTAGGCAGTATTATGATTTCGTAAGACGAATTTAATTTTCGTACAATGAAACTGCGTCTTGCGCCCATTGAATAAAATCGCAGTGTTTTACCACACACCTACAAAAAGCAGGAGGAAAGTTATGAAAAAAGCAATTTCACTCATGATCGCTTCTCTTTTGATCTTTGCGGCCGGCTGTTCGGGCAACGGCTCATCATCTCCGGCACCGACACCCACAGCGGCGGCTTCGCTGCCGGTGTCCTCTGAAAGTGGGGCCACGGCGCAAAGCGATGTTTCGATGTGGCGAATCGGTACTGCGAGTATGACCGGAAACTTTTATACACTGGGCAGCGCCCTTGCCCAGATGGTTAACGAAAAGCTCGAGGGCGGCGAGGCGGCGGCACAGGCCACGGGCGGCTCTGCCGACAATTGCTTTTTGCTCAATGACAAGGAAATTGAAATCGGCCTGATTCAATCTGCCAGCGCCCAGGAAGCGGTTTCGGGAACCGGCGCATTTTCCGAAACCGGAAAAATCGAGTCAATGCAGGGCGTGGGTGTAATTTATCTGATGCCGTTCCACTGCATCGTAAACAACAAATCCAACGTGGAGAAAATCACCGATCTTCAGGGGAAAAAGATTGGCGTGGGACCGATGGGTGGCGGCGTTGAAGTCAACGCCAACATTTTGCTTGCCGAGTTTGGCGTGACCGATTTTACCCCCATCTACGGCACGATGGGCGAGGCGCTCGACGGTGTGAAAAACGGCGAGGTTGATGCGGTTATCTACGCGACCGCAACCGGCTCGGCCAACGTTTCCGACGCGCTCAACAGCGGCAATTGCAGGCTGATCGGCATGACCAACGAGCAAGCCGCCAAAATCTGCTCCTCGCGGCCGGAATTTGGCCCGGATGTCATTCCCGCCGGCTCCTATCAAGAGCAGCCGCAGGATATTTATACCTTTGCAGGCTCCGCGCTGATCCTCACCCGTCAGGATATCAGCGAGGAGGCAATCTATCAGTTCTGCAAAACCTTCTATGAAAGCAACGACTTTCTCGTTTCTCAGAACGCGATTTTTGCCGACTCCAAGCTGGAAAACGCCACAGTTGGCATGTGCGTTGCGCTGCATCCCGGCGCCCAAAAATATTTCAAGGAAAAAGGTGCGCTCTGAGCTTTCTGATCTCCCGGTTCACGGCGTGAGCCGGGAGTCAGCTTTTTGGACGATTGAAAAATCCTTTTGAAAGTGAGCTTGCTATGCAGAACAATTTGAAAAACGTCGGCCAGGAACCCCAATTGCAGAATCTCACCGTTGAGCAGGTCGAAAAGATGGACGACGACGAGCTTGAGAATATCGGTAAAAAGAAAAAGAAGAAGAGTCCCAGGCGCAGAAAGCTCACCGGGCGGCTGGGGCTGTTCATCACCCTCGCCACCGTCTGTATGTCGCTGTACCACCTGTACACCGCCATTTTCAGCATCAGCCCGATGCTCCAGCGCTCCTATCATCTTTCGTTTGTGCTGGTGCTGGTTTTTTTGCTCTATCCCGCGAATCTCAAGTCCCCCACCGACCGGCCAAGCTTTTTCGATTGGGTCTTAGCCGGACTTTCGGTGTTGGCGGTCAGCAATGTCATTTTGAACTTTAAGCGTCTTGCCGGCACCGGTGGACGCGGAAACCAGCTTGACCTTATCTTCGGCATCATCACCGTGCTGCTGGTGCTGGAATGCGCACGAAGGACGGTGGGACTTGTCCTTCCGTCGATGGCGCTCTTTTTAATTGCCTACGGCTTCTTCGGCGCTTACATTACCGGTCCGCTCAAACACGCCGGATTCTCGTGGAAGCGGATTATCCAGCACCTGACCCTGACCACCGAGGGGATCTACGGACAGATTCTCGGTGTTTCCTCCACCTTTATCTATATGTTTATCCTCTTTGGCGCTTTTCTAGCCGTAACGGGGATGTCGAGCGTCTTTAACGACATTTCGATGGCGTTGGCAGGCAGCACGCGCGGCGGCCCTGCCAAGGTATCGGTTCTGGCCAGCGGCCTGATGGGAAGCATCAGCGGATCAGCCTCGGCAAATGTCGTGACAACAGGCGCTTTCACCATCCCATTGATGCGTAAGCTTGGCTATCAGGACTATTTTGCCAGTTCGGTGGAGGCGGCGGCCTCCACCGGCGGACAGATTATGCCCCCCGTTATGGGCTCGGCAGCCTTTATTATCGCCGACTCGCTCGGAATTAAATTCTTTGAAGTGATCAAGGCCGCTCTGCTCCCCGCCCTCCTCTACTATGTCAGTCTCTGGATTATGATCGACCTGCGAGCGCGAAAGGAGAATATTTCAGGACTCCCCAAGGAGGTTCTGCCTAATCTCAAAACGGTAATCCTGTCGCGTGGGCACCTGCTTGTTCCGCTGTTCGGCATCATCTTTATGCTGCTCTCGGGCTACAACGCCATGCGTGCCGCTGTAATCGGCATCGTCCTCTCGGTGCTGTGCAGCTTCGTCAAGCGCGAGACATGGATCAAGCCGATGGCGCTCATCAAAGCAATGGAATCCGGGGCGCTTAGCGCGCTCTCGGTCGCCGCGGCCTGCGCCGTCATCGGAATCCTGATCGGTATGGTCTCGCTTACCGGCGCAATACTGGCGATGGGCGCCGCAATCCTCAAGCTCAGCGGCGGGGTACTCGTCCTGACGCTGATCCTGACCATGCTCACCGCCACCATTCTGGGCATGGGTCTGCCGACCACGGCCTGCTATGTGCTGACAAGCACCATCGCGGCTCCCGCCATCGTGCAGCTTGGCGTTGCGCCCTTGGCCGCACATCTGTTTGTGTTTTATTATGGCATTCTTTCGGCAATCACCCCGCCGGTCGCCACCGCAGCCTACACTGCGGCGGGGCTTTCGGGTGCAAGCCCCAACAAAACCGGCTTTTCCGCCGTTCGTCTGGCGGCAACAGGCTTTATTATCCCGTTCATGTTTGTATACTCCCCCGAGCTGCTGCTGCCCAACGGCCTTTCGCCCTTTATTGTGGCGCGGGTTGTTTTCACCTCACTCATCGGGGTCTACGCGCTATCGCTGGCCATCGAGGGCTATTACCAAAAGCCGCTTCATCCTGTCGAGAGGCTGCTTTCGGCAGCGGCGGCCATTACACTGATCGACAGCGGTATCGTCACCGACCTGATCGGAATCGGATTGGTCTCGATTGTTTTGGTGCGGCAAACACTCTATGCCCGCCGAAAACTCGCCCAAAAAATGTCGTAGCGGCTCGGTCTAACGGCAAAGCCCCCTGCTTTCCAGGTAGGAAAACAGGGGGCTTTGCCGTTAAAATTTTTGTATCAAGAAACGGTGATCAGCTCGTATTCCCTCGTCCCCACCCCGAGCTTTTCGGCGTGCGCGAGGCAGACCTCCCAGTCGGTGACGGGGGAGATGGCGTGGAAGTGGTCGCCGCCGCAGTCCTCGTCGCGCAGGTGCTCGTCGAGGATGCTGCCAGGGATGGCGGGCATCCGGTTGCAGGCGTCGGCACAGGCCTGATCGAGCGCCACCGGATCGATCGACGCGAACATCCCGACGTTCGGGATGACCGCCATGTCGTTTTCGGCGTGACAATCGCAGTAGGGCGAGACATCGATGACCAGACTGATGTGCAGCTGGGGGCGTCCGTCGAGCACCGCCGTGGCATACTCGGCCATCCGCTTGCAAAGCTCGGCGGGGGCGGCGTCGTTGCGGGAGGTCACCGCGTTGTGGGCGCAAACGCCGATGCAGCGCCCACAGCCAACACAGCGGCTCTCATCGATGACCGCCTTGTGATCCGCCCCAAAGCTGATCGCCCCATGGGCGCACTGCTTCTGGCAAAACCGACAGCCGACGCATTTTTCCGCCTGGACGAACGGCTTGCCGCAGCTGTGCTGCTCCATCTTTCCGGCGCGGGAGCCACAGCCCATTCCGATATTTTTAATCGCGCCGCCAAAGCCGGTCTGCTCGTGCCCTTTAAAATGGTTGAGCGAAATGATCACGTCGGCGTCCATGATGGCTCGTCCGATTTTGGCGTTCTTGACATACTCGCCGCCGACCACCGGCACCTCGACGTCGTCGGTTCCCTTGAGCCCGTCCGCGATGATGACATGACATCCGCAGGAGTAGGGGGTATAGCCGTTCTCATAGGCGCTTTCAATATGCTCGAGCGCATCCTTGCGCCGCCCGGCATAGAGGGTGTTGCAGTCGGTGACAAACGGCTTGCCGCCCCGCTCGCGAATCGCCTCGGCGAGGGCACGGGCGTAATTGGGGCGGAGATACGAGAGATTCCCCGGTTCGCCAAAGTGGATTTTAATCGCCGCAAAGCGCTGCGCGAGCGGCAGTGTATCGAGCCCCGCCGCGACGGCGAGCTTCTGGAGCTTGATCAGCAGGTTGGTTCCGGGCAGTGCCCGCAGATCGCTGTAATATACCTTAGAGGCCATGTATATCCTTCCTTTCAAATACGATTCTGTTTTCTATTTTAGCGTCAAATCGGAAAAAGGGCAAGGGAAATCGAAGGAAACGAAGCGTGCAAAGCCTTTGAATTCCCGGCCGCGCTGTGCTATGATAGAATCATGAAGCACGGGAGGCGCACAATGCGAAAAAACAGAGCGATTCTTCTTTGGATACTGACAGTGACCTTCTGCCTCGCCGCCTGCGGGCGGGATCTTGAGGCGTTTTCGTCGGCGGGCGCAAAATCCGTTTCCGAGGCGGCATCCTCCGTGGCCGAGGCGGCTTTGCCGGAGGAAGTAGCCCCCGAAGAGGCCTCCGTCGAGGACGAGCGGCTGCTCTCCGAAACAGCCGCCGGACTGCTGCGAAGCGGCGTCTATTACATCGACTGCGTCTCGATCATCGAGATGGAGGGGATGCGGCTGGAAAACGCCATGACCGTCGCGGTGAACAACGGAAATTCGGCGGTCAAAACGACCAGCGAGATGTCGGGCGCACTAACCACCATGCGGATCATCACC
>CAZVAV010000182.1:0-5076 GCA_964625135.1 uncultured Oscillospiraceae bacterium
GATCGCTGTAAGGGCTGCGAGCTCTGTACGTCGGTCTGTCCCCGGCAAATCGTCGTCATCGATACGGCGGTCACCAATCGAAAGGGCTATCATCCGGCTACCGTCACCGATCTGAGCCGGTGCATCGCCTGCGGAAGCTGCGCCAAAATCTGCCCCGATTCGATCATCACGGTCGAACGGTTGTAGGGAGGGGAAATTTTTATGGCATACGAACTTTGGAAGGGCAACGAGGCGATTGCCGAGGCGGCGGTTCGCGCCGGCTGCCGCTTTTTCTTCGGGTATCCGATCACCCCGCAGAACGAGATCCCCGAATACATGTCCAAGCGCCTGCCCGAGGTAGGCGGCTGCTTTCTCCAGTCGGAATCGGAGGTCGCCGCAATCAACATGGTCTACGGCGCGGCCGGAGCCGGCGCACGGGTGATGACCTCCTCCTCCTCGCCGGGCATCAGCCTCAAGCAGGAGGGGATTACCTACATGGTCGGCGCCCAGCTTCCGGCGGTCATCGTCAACGTCATGCGGGGCGGGCCGGGCTTAGGCACCATCCAGCCCGCGCAGGGGGACTATTATCAGGCCACCCGTGGCGGCGGCAACGGCGACTACCGGCTGGTGGTGCTCGCGCCGAACACCATTCAGGAGGCGGTCGATCTGATGCAGGACGCGTTTGACATCGCCGACCTCTACCGCAACCCGGTCATGATTCTGGCTGACGGGATGATCGGCCAGATGATGGAGCCGCTCGAATGGCACCAGCCGAAGCACCGGGCGCTCCCCCCCAAGGACTGGGCGGCCACCGGCACCGGCGGCAAGCGGGAGCACAACATCATCAACTCCCTCTTCATCGACCCGGTTCCCTGCGAGCTGCACAACAACCACCTACAGGAAAAGTACCGGCTGATGGAGCAAAACGAGATGCGCTACGAGGAGCGCGGCGTCGACGGAGCCGAGGTGCTCTTTGTCGCCTACGGCACCCCCTCGCGCATCGCGATGAGCGCCGTGGAGCTGCTCGAGGAGCAGGGAATCCGCGCCGGGCTTTTCCGCCCGATCACCGTCTGGCCCTATCCCTATGAGCGGATCGCCGCGCTCTCCCGCTCCCCCTCGCTTCGGGCGATCGTGGTGGTCGAGATGAGCGCCGGGCAGATGCTCGACGACGTAAAGCTGGCGGTTGAGGGAAGACTTCCGGTTTCGTTCGTCGGACGAACCGGCGGCGTAATCCCCACCCAACACGAAATTGCAGCGGCGGCCACCGCCGCCCTTGGGAGGTGCGCACAATGCCAGTGATCTATCAGAAATCCAAGGCGCTGACCGATAAGGAGCTGCACTACTGCCCCGGCTGCTCGCACGGCATTATCCATAAGCTGGTCGCCGAGGTGCTCGAGGAGCTCGGCGTCATCGAGACGGCCATCGGGGTCTGCCCGGTCGGCTGCTCGGTGTTCGCTTACGATTACTTTGCCTGCGATATGCTCGAGGCGGCGCACGGCCGCGCTCCGGCGGTTGCAACCGGCGTCAAGCGGGTACATCCCAACGCGCCTGTCTTTACCTATCAGGGCGACGGCGACCTTGCCTCGATCGGCATGGCCGAGATTGTCCACGCGGCGATTCGCGGCGAAAAATTTACCACCATCTTCGTCAACAACGCCATCTACGGCATGACCGGCGGCCAGATGGCTCCAACCACGCTGATCGGGCAGAAGACCACCACCTCCCCGCTCGGGCGCGACCCCGCCCATTGCGGCAACCCGGCGCATATGGCCGAGCTGCTCGCAACCGTGGAGGGCGCGGCCTATGTCGAGCGGGTGGCGGTCTGCGATATCCCCAATCTCAACCGGGCGAAAAAGGTGATTAAAACGGCCTTTGAGCTTCAGCTTCAAGGCGCGGGCTTCACCTTTGTCGAGGTGCTCTCGGCCTGTCCGACCAACTGGGGCAAGACCCCGCTGGAATCGGTGCGGTGGCTCCAAGAGAATATGCTCCCGGTCTTCCCGCTTGGGGTAACCCGCGATATCCGCACGCGCGAAGCGTCCCGTGAGGGGGAGGTGACGGTAAAATGACACATGAGATCATCATTTCCGGCTTTGGCGGGCAGGGGGTCATGGCGATCGGCAAAACAACGGTCGAGGCCGGAATGCAGGAGGGACTTTTCGTCTCCTGGCTGCCCTCCTACGGCCCCGAGATGCGGGGCGGCACCGCCAACTGCTCAGTGGTTCTCTCGGATAAGCCGGTCGGCTCGCCGGTGGTGCTCAATCCTACCGAGCTGATCGCGATGAACAAGCCGTCGCTCCTGAAATTCGAGCGGGAGGTTCTGCCCGGCGGCGTGATTCTGGTCAACAGCTCGATTGTCGAGCTAAAGGTTTCCCGCACCGATCTGCGAGCCTTCTATGTTCCCTGCATCGAAATCGCAAACGAGCTGGGAAATCCCAAGGTCGCCAATATGGCGATGCTGGGCGCTTATCTCGCGGCAACCGGCGCGGTGAAGGTGGAAACGGTTCACGAGATGCTCGCGCATATCTTCTCCGGCCCTAAGGCGAAGCTGATCGGCATCAACATCGAGGCAATGGCCAGAGGCGCCGCCTGCGTCACCGCTACCGTTTGATTTAGAAGTCTAAAAATCAATCCCCCTTAGGAGCCGCTTATCCAAGCAGTTTCTAAGGGGGATTTTCGTAAACACCCTGCCATCCGGGCGATGTGATTCAAATTTAATGGTTCTCCCGGTCACGGGGCTGATTGTTTCGGATTATAATTTTTCCGTGTAGCTTTTCATAGTCCTCGACACAATATGAAAAAAAGGCTTATCTTTCCCAGTTCACAGCGGAAGAGCTGCAAGAAATGGAAGAACGAACCGAGGAAATCAAGGCGGAATTTGAGGCGCAAGCCGAAGCGGCATCCGTAGCCTACGAGCAGCCGTATACACCAGACCCCATATTTTCGTCCCGGGCGGCAAGAACATATAGCATTTCTGCCGGAAGCATTGCAATTCAGGATGGAACGAACTCAGGTACCATTAAAATTACGCAGGGCAGCTCGGTAGCAAACAACTTGAATCCGAGTGATACCCCGATCACTATCACCGGAACCAGCGACAAGAACTATGTGGTGGTGGCGACCTCGGCCAATCGGACGGTCAAGCTTGCCTTGACCAGCATTAATATGAATAATATTAACGCAACCTCCATCGCCTCCTGTATCAGCCTTTCCAACAAGTCTGTCGTGAATCTGACCCTAAATGGCAGCAACAGGATATTCGCCCAGCAGGGCGGCGCTGGAATCGAGGTACCCGAAGGCGCTAAGCTGACTATCGCGGGGACGGGTGCGCTCACAGTGACAGGTGGCTCTTTAGCAGCAGCGATTGGTGGATATTCAGGAAATGGAAATTGCGGTAACATCACAATGAATAGTAGTACCATCATCGCTGATACTTATAGCCTTGGTTCTGACGGAGAAAACAATGGTAGCGGAGGAGCGGCTATCGGCGGCGGATTTAGCGGCGGGGCCGGAACGATTCAAATTAATGGTGGAAATATTACCATAGATAATATTAGTTACATTGGAGCCGGCATTGGAACTGGAGGCTCAGGAAGTGGCGGTGCTATCACGATAAGCGGCGGAGTTCTCAGAGTTGTAGGCAACTCATCGCCGATAGGGGGTGGGCATCTTGCCACACCAAATGCAATAACAATTAACGGCGGTAACATTACGGCTGAAGCTAATAGCGGAATTAATGCTGCAATTGGCAGTGCATACCAGGGCAACATCAATACAATAAAAATTACAAGGGGTACAGTGAATGCACTGTCGTCCAGTGGAGCCGGAATTGGCGCTGGTAATGATGGCGGCTGCAGTTCCATTGTCATAACCGGCGGCGACATTACTGCCCGTTCAACTTTTACAGGTGCTGGTATTGGCGGCGGACAATACTCTAATGAAACCACCTACAAAGGAATTTGCGGCAGCATCAGCATCAGCAATGCGACAGTAAACGCAACTGGTTATTTTGGTGCCGGTATCGGCGGCGGTGGTGCTTATCAAGGCGCTGGTGGTTCAGTATCCTCCATCAATATCGCGAGTGGAACCATAACATCTGTTTCTGATTCTGCATCAGCAATTGGCGGAGGTTACGGAGGAGCGGGCAGTGGCGCGGACGGCACGATCAACATTGGCAGCAGTGCAAAAGTAACAGCTATCTCTGGCTCAACCAAAGGTGCGATTAACAATAACTCGGGCTCGGCAAATCTACTGAATTTCAAAATGATGAGTCCTGTTTATTATGGCGATAAGGCGGTTCTCAAAAACGCAAGCGGAAGTGCCGTATACACGATGGGCGATCCGGGAGTAACTTTTTATGGCAGTCTTGCCTTGGCGGTTCCCGCTGGTAATTATACTCTGTATGTCAATAATGAAAAGCAATTGGGGTCATTCAATAACGCCTTTACTTCAACGTTCAACGCCGCGAAGGGTGTCAAAACCTATTTGAGTGTCAGACCAGATCTTCCAGCGGAACAGCTTTATGGGCGGCTGGGATTTGCGTATCCTGTTGATTCCCAGCATACGGGTATGTTCGATTACGCAGGGCATTTGGGTCTTGATATTTCCGCTCCTAAAGACGCTCCCATCTATAGTGTAGATAACGGGACGGTAGTTCATGCCGCATTTGGCAGTAACAATGGATTTGAAACAGGAGCCTACATTTCTATTATCAATGATACTTTAGACCCCACAAAGCCGCAATCGGCAAATATTATCACCCGATATTTACACATTAACTTGGAGAAAAATGTTTTTGTCAGATCCGGTGATAGAGTAACAGCGGGTCAAAGAATCGGATTAGTAGGAAGCCGAGGTACATATGTTGGGCAAAGGATGAATCATCTTCACATTGATTCGAATAGTGCGGGCAGAACAACTACATCCCCTGCCGAGTTTTTTATTCCACCCATATACTTCTGGCCCTATAAATTCCATTCTGTAACCGAATCAGAGAAATACCCCGGAAACGCTTCGGATTGGGGCGGAATAGAAAGTGCTCGCAAATATGTCGCGGAGAATATTCCGAGTGATTATGAGCTTTTGGAGGCGGGACAATCG
>CAZVAV010000183.1:0-5002 GCA_964625135.1 uncultured Oscillospiraceae bacterium
CTTTGGCGCGAGACCCGGGGAGGCGGTCTTTCTTCCCTCCTTCACCTTTGCGGCCACCGCCGAAGCGGTGGCGCTGCGGGGCGCTACCCCGATTTTTGTCGAGGTCGACGAAAGCTTTACCCTCGACCCGGATGCGCTAGAACTGGCAATCGACCGGGTTCTGCTCGAAGGGCGGCTTCGCCCGAGCGGAATTATCGCCGTTGACCTCTTCGGCCTTCCCGCCGACTACGCCCGCATCACCCCGATCGCGCGGCGGGAGGGCTTGTGGCTGCTCGAGGACGCCGCCCAGAGCTTCGGCGCGGCGCGGGACGGCTACGCCTGCTCGTTTGGGGAGATCGCCGCGACCAGCTTTTTCCCGACCAAGCCGCTTGGCTGCTACGGCGACGGCGGCGCGGTCTTTACCAGCCGCTCGCGCCACGCCGAGCTGCTCGATTCGCTGCGGCTGCACGGGAGAGGGGTTGAGAAGTACGACCACCGGGTTCTGGGGGTTAACTCGAGGCTCGATACCCTTCAGGCGGCGGTTCTGCTGCAAAAGCTGAAGGTCTTTGACGCCGAGCTCTCGCGCAGAAGAGAGATTGCCGCCCGCTATACCGAGAGGCTCTCGGAGGTGGTCGGCACCCCCGTCATCCCCGGGAACGCCGAGCCCTCCTGGGCGCAGTACACCATCCGGCTGCCCGACCGGATGCAGCGCGATCGGATGAAGCTGCACCTGAGCATCCGGGGCATTCCCAGCGCCGTGTATTATCCGCACCCGCTCCACCTGCTGGGAGCATTCGCCTATCTGGGCGGGCGGGCAGGCTCGCTGCCCTTTACCGAGGCGCTCTGCGAGCAGGTGCTCAGCCTTCCGATCCACCCCTATCTTACCGATGACGAGGTTCACCTGATCGCCGAATCGGTGCGGCAGATTGCGCGGGGCGAGGACTGAATGTATCGTTTGCGAGGAAAGATGCGGCAATTGTGCGGCAGAACTTTACGAAGGCCAAAAGCAATGCTATGATGAGGCTAACAACCGAACGGGAGGAAACAGCATTGCAGCCGATGATCTACCTTGCGGATGATGAAAAAAATATCCGTGATCTGATTACTTCTTTTTTAACACGAGAGGGCTTTTTGGTGCGATCCTTTCCCGATGGAGACGCGCTGCTTTTTGCCTGCCGGGAGACGCCCCCCGACCTTGTGATCCTTGATCTCATGATGCCGGGCACCGACGGCCTGAGCGTCTGCGCCCAGCTGCGGCAGGACAGCGGGCTGCCGATTATTATCGTGTCCGCCAAGGATACCCCGCTCGACCGGGTGACCGGGTTGACGCTGGGAAGCGACGACTATCTGGTTAAGCCGTTTCTGCCGCTTGAGCTGGTTGCGCGCGTTCGCGCCCTGCTTCGCCGCTCGCTGGGCAGCGGGCAGCGGCAATCCGATGAGCTGTGCTTTGGCACCTTGCGCCTTTCCCCTGGGCTGCGCACCGCCACGCTTGCAGGCGAAGCGCTGGCTCTGACCCCGACCGAATTCGATTTCCTCTCCTATCTGCTTGAGCATCAGGATCGGGCGGTCGGGCGGGAGGAGTTGCTGCGCGCACTATGGCAATTTGACTGGCAGGCCGATACCCGGGCGGCGGATGATCTGGTCAAGCGGCTGCGCCGCAAGCTGCGGGAGAAAAACAGCCCGGTTACCATCCAGACGGTTTGGGGCTTCGGCTTCCGGCTTGCCGCCGAGGAGCAGCAGCCATGACCCGCCACACCATCCTGCGCCGGATTCTGCTGCCTGCCGCCGTGCTCCTGCTGCTGCTTCCGCTGCTCTCCTGCCTGATCTTTCAGGGAACAGCCACACGCTACGCTCAAAGCCTCGCGGCGCAGGAGCTGCGCTCATTGCAGCAGGAGGTTCTGCCCCTGATTGAGGCTTGCTTCGGCGCGCAGGGCGGCACCGAGGAGCAGGAGATGCGTCGAAGCAAGCAGGTGGAGCAGGAGCAGGCAAAGGAATTTCTGATCCGGGTCAAGCCGCTGCTCAAGCAGCAGACCGGCAGAGCCGATATGCTGATTCTCAACTACCGCTTTGAAACGGTCTATCCCCGTGACGGCGAGGAGGCCGACGCTATGCTCCCGCTGGCTCTGGCCTGCTCCGATTGGATTGCGGCGCTCCCCCCGGGGCAAACGGCCGATGGTGTGCACCAGCTGAATGTCGACGGAGAGAATCAGGGCTTTCTGGTCGATTTTTATGAGGTGGAGAGCGACGCGAACCTTCGGGCCAAGTATCTGCTGACCTACAGCCCGATTCTCGGAATCGGCGACTGGATCGACGGGGCAGCGGCGCTGGTGCTGGGAATTTCTGCCTTCTTCGCCCTGCTGACGCTGGGCATCCTCTGGATGACGGCTCAGAGCATCTCCCGCCCGCTGCACCGGCTCTGCCTTGAGGCCGAGCAGATCGGTCAGGGGAATTTTGCTGCCATCGAAGCCCCGTTTGGGCTGCGGGAACCGGAGGAGCTCCGGCTGGCGATGAACGCGATGTCCCGCAGGCTACAGCACGCCGAGGACGCGCAGCGGGATTTTTTCCAGAATGTCTCGCACGAGCTTCGTACCCCGCTGATGTCGATCGGAGGCTACGCGCAGGGCATCGAATGCGGGGTTTTCCCCCAGCCCGAGCAGGCGGCAAGCACCATCCTTGCGGAAAGCGCTCGTCTTTCCAGTCTGGTTGACAGCCTGCTCACCCTCTCACGGCTGGAGGGCGGCCAGACCCCCTTGCGGCTGGAGCCGGTACGCCTTTCGGGGCCGATCGAGGACTGCCTCGACCGGATCAGCGGGCTGGCGCTCGAACGCAAAGTCACCCTCACGCTACACCCCTTTGACCGCTCGATTCAGGTGAAGGGGGAGGAGGAGCTGATCGGAAAGGTGCTGGAAAATCTACTCTCAAACGCAATCCGCTACGCCGGCTCCTTGGTGACCGTCTCGGTCGGGCAAACGGCGCAGTCGGTCACCGTCTCGGTGTCGGATGACGGCAAGGGGCTTTCCGAGCAGGATCTTTCCCATCTGTTTGAGCGCTGCTATAAGGGCGCGGGCGGAAATTTTGGAATCGGACTGGCCATCGCCCGCTCGGCGGCGCAGGCGATGGGCGGGCGGCTGACCGGGGAGAACGCCCCGCGGGGCGGTGCACGCTTTACCCTGACCCTGCCGGGAATCAAGGCGCTGTAAATCGAAAGCAAGGCGACCCCACTTTGACATGGGGTCGCCTTGCGCTTTGTAACCGGGGTCGATGCCTCAGGCTCTTGCGCCGGTTCCGGGATTCACCGGAGTAACCGGGGCAACCGGGGTCACGACGAGATCATCCCCGTCGCTCTCCTCCTCGGAATCCGAGGAGGAGAGCTCGAGCTCCATATCGGAATAGACATAGGAGCCGAGGGTTCTGGTCTTAAAGTAGAAGCCCTCATCGCTGTCGTCATACTCAGCGCCCGCAACCTCGGAAAGGCTGCCGTCCGAATTGATCTGATAGAGGAACTGCGCGTAATCCGCGTCGTCGCCGGTCGAAAGGAAAAGCTCGCCGGTGCGGTTGAACTTCGCGCCGTTGCCGTTCCAGAAGTTCAGCTCGGCCTGCGGATAACGGGAGGCGATGTCGGCGTTAAACTCGGTGTCGTAGTAGAGCAGCAGCTTGCTCTGACCCGAAATATCGACGGTAAAGGTCGAATCGTCCTCAAAGGCGATCTCGATTTCGTCGTCCCCGTCAAACTTGACCGAGTAATAGGTTTCGGCGTTGATGTCGATATCCCCCGAGACGTCATTGTAATTGGTGTTCTCCTTGCGGTAGCTTTCCTCCCAGTCGACATTGACAGCAATGTCAAAATCAATCTCGTCAGCGTCAGGGCTGCTCGATTTATCGAGGGTCAGGGTTCCGATCAGGTCGGTGTCGGCGGTGGAATCGGATTCCTCAACCGAGACCGCAACCATATAGTAGTAGTCCCCGCCGGTGAAGCCGTACTTTTCCAGCTCCTTTTCCGCACCGCTGTCCTGGGTGAAGTCGTTGTCATCATAGGTTCCGACTTGATTGACCTTCTTTTTGGTGATGGTGACGCCGTCGACGTCGTCCTCCCCTTCCTCCCAGTCAACCTTGACCTTGAGCCCGTCGGCGGAATCTCCGTCCGAAAGCAGCAGGGTCGTAAAGACTGCCTTGGCGGGGTCACTCTGCTGGGGATCGTCCGAGTAAAGCCCGGTGAGCAGATAATAGGCGGTCTCTCCGTACTGAACCGATGCCAGCTCAAGGTTCTTATCGTCCGAGTCGTAGGCAAACGGCCCGATCAAAACCTTGTCGACCGCGTAGCCGTCCTCATCGTTGTAGCCGTTTGCGTCAATCTGCTCCTTCGCATAGACAAGCGGCTCGGTCTCGGGGCTGCCGCGCAGAACCCGGCCGGTAATTTCCGCCGCGTCGGCAAACGCACCGGTCGCCATTGCCGCCGCCAGCGACAAGGCCAGTGTAACGGTAAAAATTTGTTTTTTCATTGAGATGCTCCTTTCAGCTGTTTCCGGGGATATTTCCCGGCTGATCCCAGCATAACAATTTTCAAAACGGTTACAAGGGCTTTGGCCGATCTGCCGCAGCCCCTCCCGCGGATTGCCACAGCTTTTCCACAATTTTTTCCTGTGGCCTCCATTCTCTGCCACTTTTCCGCTTTTGTTTGGTCAAAGCGGTGAAATTGATCTGTATGTGAGCGATTATTTGGCGGAGAAACGCCAAAAATCAACACGAGGCATGAAAAAGATTGACGCGTTTCCTGTAAAAGGATATAATTGTACGGTTAAAAAGGTTTCGTAACAGGACATAGCGCCGTTTGTGCGGCCAACTGAAAGAATAGGGTGTTATCATTTGAAAAGAACTGATCTGAGAAATATTGCCATTATCGCCCACGTTGACCACGGCAAAACGACACTGGTTGACGGACTGCTCGCCCAGGGCGGCACCTTTCGGGCAAACCAGCAGGTCGAGGAGTGCGTCATGGATTCCGGCGACCTCGAGCGGGAGCGCG
>CAZVAV010000184.1:0-979 GCA_964625135.1 uncultured Oscillospiraceae bacterium
AGGGGGGCTCACAACTCGCCCTCTTGTGCTACGACTGCCCTGCCGCCCAATCAGGCTCGTGGACACGCACGACGCTTCGCGTCTGATTGTGCGCGTCGCGTTTCCCCTACCGCCCAACGAGGCCGGGCTTCGGCTCGCCACACCACGGCGCACGGTCAGGCGTTACGTAGTTGGCACGTCGGCGCGGCGAGAGGTGGAATGTGATGGGTAGGGGCGGGGACACAGCTTCGCTCGCTTTACCGAGATCTGGGGGCTTGAGGGCAGGAAAAGAATCTGCTATAATCCGTTGCAGGGATGGTGATGAAATGCTAGACGAAAAAGATCTACAGTCCATAGCGAATTTGATTCACTCAGCGGTCAGCGGGTCAGAAAACCGGCTGATGACCTACATTGAATCGAGCGTGGAGAAGAAAATTCAACTTCTCGCCGAAGGACACGAAACAATCATCGACCGTCTCCCCAATGCAGACGAACAAGAGCAACTGCGAAGCCGCGTGAGAGTTCTGGAGCGAGTGGTGGTTGATCTTAGAAAAGAATTGGACGAACTTAAAAAAGCACAGTAAATTACAAGAGCTGTGCCGGTATGCATAAAAAAATGCTTACTGGCACAGCTCTTGCCGTTCGGGTGATGAAATGTCCCGTACAATCTATTTTATTTCTTGATCCAGCTTTTCAAAGCAGGGTGCAGAGAAGAAGTCGCTAATTGTGATACCCAACCCATCGCATAATTTTTTAATTGTCGAAATGGTGGTACTGGAATTTCGCTTACTAACAATGTTATGAATGGTTGACTGTGCAACACCACTGATTGTGCCAAGTTTATTAATGGTAATGCTCTGGTCGTTGCATAGCTGAAGAATTCGTTCTCTGACCGCATCTCCAATTTTCATGTTTTATCCCCTTAACCAACTTTTTATGTTAATTAAAAGGATAACCTTTTCTTTTAAATTACGTTAACTCAATTGAGTTGACTTTTGCA
>CAZVAV010000184.1:989-4997 GCA_964625135.1 uncultured Oscillospiraceae bacterium
CAAAACATGTGCTAATATAACTTAAAAGGGTTAACTTGGAGGGGTAACGGAATGTCAAAAAAGCAAGGCTATGAAAAAATGCCCGCAAAGGTTTGTGGAAATTGTCTTTATTTCTGCCGCCATTTCATCCAGTATCCCGGCCTAAAGGATTTTTATGCCATTGATTATGGCCATTGCATTTATCCCCGGATGAAGCCCCGTATGGCTGGTGAAAGCTGTCCGCATTTTACGGTGTCACAGCCCGAAGCAGTGGAAAGATCAGGCGTTACGCACAACGCGCCAACCACGTAGCGCCTGACCGTGCGCGGTGGTGTGGCGAGCCGAAGCCCGGCCTCGTTGGGCGGTAGCAGGAACGCGACACGCACAATCAGACGCGAAGCGTCGTGCGTGTCCATGAGCCTGATTGGGCGGCAGGGCATTCATAGCGCAAAAGGGCGAGTTGTGAGCCCCCCTAGCAGGGGGGCGAACTTGCCCTGACACGGGGTAGAAAGAATTTTCTGGGTACTCTTTTGTTCTCAAAAGAGTACCTCGCTGCCGGAGCAGCGAAACTGCTCCAAGAGGTGGCTGCCGCCTCAGCGGCGAACCCCGCTCCCTTGGAGAGGGGAAAAAGGTCTCTCTTGGAGAGAAAAAACCAGTAATGATCAGACAAAAGCAGCGCCCCGGCACAAAACCGGGGCGCTGCTTATTTGCATACGCTACAAAGAGGAAAAAGACTTACTTTCCCGCACGCTCGACGAGTGCGGCATACTTAGCGCCGGCATTCTCGGCGGCCTTCTCGAAGAGGGTCTTGGCGCGGTCGGGGAAGGAGCGCTCGAGCGAGGAGTAACGAACCTCGTTCTTGATGAACGCCTCATAATCGCCCGAAGGAGCCTTCGAGTCGAGCTGGAAGGGGTTCTTGCCCTCGGCGGCAAGGCGGGGATCAAACCGGAAGTTGTTCCAGTAGCCGGCCTCGACAGCCTTCTTGATCTCGGTCTGGGAAATGCTCATGCCGCCCTTGATGCCGTGGTTGATGCAGGGGGCGTAGCAGATGACCAGCGACGGGCCGTGGTAGGCCTGCGCCTCGGAGATCGCCTTGACGGTCTGCGCATAGTCGGCGCCCATCGCGCACTGCGCGGTGTAGATATAGCCGTAGCTCATCGCGATTCCGGCGAGATCCTTCTTCTTGACGGTCTTGCCCGCCGCGGCGAACTGGGCGACAGCGCCGGTGGGGGTGGACTTGGAGGACTGTCCGCCGGTGTTGGAATACACCTCGGTGTCGAAGACCACGATGTTGACATCCTCACCCGAGGCGAGAACATGATCGAGGCCGCCGTAGCCGATGTCGTAGGCCCAGCCGTCGCCGCCGAAGATATAGACTGCCTTTTTCGAGAGGTAATCCTTCTCGGTGAGGATCTCGGCCGACTTCTCGCAGCCCGCCTTGGCGGCAGCCTCGAGCGCGGTGACCAGAGCGGCGGTCGCCTCGGTGTTGGTGGTGGTCTCGTCGCGGGTCGCCATAAAGGCGTCGATGGCGTCGTTGAGCGATGCGGTGCTCGAAATTGCGCGCAGCGCCTCAAGCTTGCCGATCAGCTTCTCGCGGATGGCCTTCTGGCCGAGGAACATGCCGTAGCCGAACTCCGCGTTGTCCTCGAAGAGCGAGTTGCCCCACGCCGGGCCCTTGCCCTGCTTGTTCACGCAGTAGGGGGTGGAGGGAGCGGAGCCGCCCCAGATCGAGGAGCATCCGGTCGCGTTGGCGATATACATCCGGTCGCCGAAGAGCTGGGTGACCAGCTTGGCATAGGGGGTCTCGCCGCAGCCCGCGCAGGCGCCCGAGAACTCGAGCATCGGCTGACGGAACTGGCTTCCCTTGACGGTGTCGACCTTGAACTTGTCGAGAACCGCCTGATCCATCGTGATCTCGGTGCCGTAGGCAAAGCCCTTCTGGGAATCGAGCTGGCTCTCAAGCGGCTTGAGAACGAGCGCCTTCTCGCCCTTCTTGCCGGGGCAGACGTTGGCGCAGGAGCCGCAGCCGGTGCAGTCGAGAACCGAGATGGTCATGCCGAACTTGTAGCCGGGCATGCCGGTCATGTCGACGAGCTTCTGCTCGGCGGGCGCCTTGCCGACCTGCTCGGCGGAAAGCGCGATGGGGCGGATGACCGCATGCGGGCAGACGTAGGAGCAGAATCCGCACTGGATGCAGTTTTCAGGCAGCCAGCAGGGGGTATCGACCGCGATGCCGCGCTTTTCGTAGGCGGCGGAGCCCTGCGGCAGGGTGCCGTCGGCATAAGGCTCGAGCGCCGAGACAGGCAGGCTGTCGCCCTTCTGCGCGTTGGCGGGAACCATGATGTTGTTGACAAAATCGACCAGCTTCTTGTTCGAGCCGACCGCGACGGGCTGCTCGATCTCGCCCGTGGCATTCTTCCACGAGGCGGGAACCTCGATCTTGTGCGCGCCGTTGACACCGGCGTCGATGGCGTCGTGGTTCATCTTGACGACATCCTCGCCGCGCTTGCCATAGCTCTTGGTGGCGGCATCCTTCATGAAGCGGACGGCGTCCTCAATCGGAATGATGTTCGCGAGCTTGAAGAAGGCCGACTGGAGGATGGTGTTCAGGCGGTTGCCCAGACCGATCTCCTTGGCGATCGAAACGGCGTCGATGGTGTAGAAGTTGATGTTGTTGTTGGCGATGAAGCGCTTGACCGAGCCGGGAAGATGACGGTCAAGCTCCTCCATGCTCCAGCCGCAGGACAGCAGGAAGGTGCCGCCGGGCTTGAGGGCGGAGGCCATATCGTACTTGCCGACATAGGCCGAGTTATGGCAGGCGACAAAGTCTGCCTTGTTGATCAGATAGGTCGAGCGGATCGGGGTGTGGCCGAAGCGCAGATGCGAAACGGTAACGCCACCCGACTTCTTCGAGTCGTAGGAGAAGTAAGCCTGTGCATACATATCGGTGTGGTCGCCGATGATCTTGATCGAGTTCTTGTTCGCGCCCACGGTGCCGTCCGAGCCGAGGCCCCAGAACTTGCAGGAGGTGGTGCCCGCGGGCGAGGTGTCGGGGTTCTCGCTGATGGCGAGGGACAGATGGGTCACATCGTCCTCAATGCCGATGGTAAAGCGCTTCTTGCCGGCGGCTTCCGCGTTGCGGTAGACGGCGATGATCTGCGCGGGGGTGGTGTCCTTCGAGCCGAGGCCGTAGCGGCCAGAGAACATCGGCAGCTGGCCGAACTTCGACTCTCTCAGGCCGAGCACGACGTCGAGGAAGAGCGGCTCGCCGATCGAGCCGGGCTCCTTGGTGCGGTCGAGCACGGTGAGGGTCTTGACCGAAGCGGGGATTACGTCGATCAGCTTCTCGGGGACGAAGGGGCGATAGAGGCGGACGGTTACGAGGCCGTACTTGCCGCCGGCAGCGTTGAGATAATCGATCGTCTCGCAGATGGTCGGGCAGACCGAGCCCATCGCGATGATGACATGCTCTGCGTCCGCGGCGCCGTAGTAGTTGAAGGGCTTATAGTCGGTGCCAAGCTTCTGGTTGACCTTGTCCATATACTCTTCGACGATGGCAGGCAGCGCGTCATAGTAGGGGTTGCTCGCTTCCTTGGCCTGGAAGAAGATGTCGGGGTTCTGAGCCGAGCCGTGCAGCACCGGATGCTCGGGATTCAGAGCGCGGCTGCGGAAGGCTTTGACCGAATCCCAGTCGAGCATCTCACCGAGATCCTTGTAGTCCCAGGTCTCGATCTTCTGAATCTCGTGGGAGGTTCTGAAGCCGTCGAAGAAGTGGACGAACGGGACGCGACCCTTGAGGGTAGCGAGGTGGGCAACCGCGCCGAGATCCATCGTCTCCTGTACGCTTGAGGAGCAGAGGAACGCGAAGCCGGTCTGACGACATGCGTAGATGTCCGAGTGGTCGCCAAAGATCGACAGCGCGTGGGTGGCCAGCGCTCTCGCCGAAACATTAATGACGCAGGGCAGCAATTCACCCGCGATCTTGTACATGTTCGGAATCATCAGCAGCA
Organism: uncultured Oscillospiraceae bacterium; assembly: GCA_964625135.1. Lineage (GTDB taxonomy): Bacteria > Bacillota > Clostridia > Oscillospirales > Ruminococcaceae > Yanshouia. The sequence continues at coordinate 4,979 of CAZVAV010000184.1, forward strand.
GGCCCTGGGAAGCGGTGTA
>CAZVAV010000185.1:0-4979 GCA_964625135.1 uncultured Oscillospiraceae bacterium
CGCCCCCGGTCTGGCTCATCATCAGGGCGGTTTTGGTCAGGTCGTACCTGCCGCTGTCGAGCGCGTCGATCATCTGCCCGATGACCACCAGCGCGGGATAGCAGGTGTCGTTATGGACGTATTGAAGCCCCCGCTCGATGACCTGATGGGAATTGTTCTGCAAAATTTCCACATGATAGCCTGCACCGGTCAGCAGCTTCTGGATAAAGGTGAAGTGAATTGGCAGCATCATCGGCACCAGAATGGTGTGAGTACCCCGCATTTCGCGGGTAAAGATGACCTGCTCGTCGTTGGTTCGGTTTGTTTGGTTCATGATAAGGTTTCTCCCTGGATTCGCGGGGCCGGTCAAAGGCCGACCGTCTCCCGATGCTGTTGCTGCTGCTCGACTGCGGCGAAGAGGCTGCGCAGCCGGATTTTCACCGCGCCAAGGTTGGTGATTTCGTCGATCTTAATCTGGGTGTAGAGCCGCCCCTCCTCCTCAAGGAGGGCGCGCACCTCGTCGGTTGTGATCGCGTCGATGCCGCAGCCGAATGAGACAAGCTGAATCAGATGCATATCCGGCGCGTCCTTGATATAGCGAGCCGCGGCATAGAGCCGGGCGTGGTAGGTCCATTGGTTGAGGACATGAACCGGTACCTTTTCGGTGAGCCGCCCGCTGATGACATCCTCTGAGATAATCGCCGCGCCGAAGGACGAGATCAGACGGTCGATGCCGTGGTTGATTTCCGGGTCGATGTGATAGGGTCGTCCGGCCAGCACGATAATCTGCCGCCCCTCCCGGCGCGCCTCCCGGATAATCTCCTCGCCGCGCTGACGGACATGGGAGCCAAAGGCCGCAAGCTCGGCATAGGCGTCCCGGGCGGCGCGAACCACCTCGCTGTGGGCAAGATTCGGAATATACCGCGAGAGCATGATATGAGCTTTTCTGGCAAAGTCATGCGGGCGGTGAATGCCGACATAGTCCTTGATGAAGGTGACCTTGCCGAGATCGGGCATATTTGCGCCGATCACCTCGGGATAGTAGGCGACGACCGGACAGTTATAGTGGTTGTCTCCAAGTCCTTCGTCGAGGTTGTAGCTCATGCAGGGATAGAAGATGTACTGCACCCCGCGGTCAATCAGCGCCTCGATATGGCCGTGCATCAGCTTTGCCGGAAAACAGACGGTGTCGGACGGGATGGTGTTCTGGCCGCGCAGATAAAGCCCCCGGTCGGAGGGCGGAGAGGTGACGACCGAAAAGCCAAGCGATGCAAAAAAGGTGTGCCAGAAGGGGAGCAGCTCGTAGAAATTGAGACCCATCGGGATTCCGATGGTGCCGCGCGGCCCCGAGAGGGGCTGGTAGCTTTGCAGCAGCTTGCGCTTATAATCGTAGATGTTGAGCGCGCCGTCGTCGATCCGGTGGGTGATCGGCCGCTCACAGCGGTTGCCCGAGATCAGCTTTCTTCCGCCCGAAAAGGTATTGACGGTGAGCCGGCAGTTGTTCTGGCAGAGTCCGCAATTGATGTCGCGCACCGTGTGGGAGAAGGCTTCCCATTCCTCCGGCGAGAGGATGTCGCTTGTTTCCTTGGCGTGCTCCAGCGCGTAGAGCGCCGCTCCGTAGGCGCCCATCAGCCCGGCGATGGCGGGACGAACCACGTCGATTTTCAACTCCTGCTCAAAGGCGCGCAGCACCGCGTCATTTAAGAAGGTGCCGCCCTGCACGACAATCCGTCTGCCCAGCTCCTCGGGGTTGGTGGCGCGGATCACCTTATACAGCGCGTTCTTGACGACGCTGATCGAAAGCCCCGCCGAGATGTTTTCGATCGAGGCCCCGTCCTTCTGCGCTTGCTTGACCGAGGAATTCATAAAGACGGTGCAGCGGCTTCCCAGATCGACCGGACGATCGGCCAAAAGACCCAGATGGGAAAAATCCTCCGAGCTGTAGCCCAGGGCGTTGGCGAAGGTCTGCAAAAACGAGCCGCAGCCTGAGGAGCAGGCCTCGTTGAGGAAAATCGAGTCGATGACCCCGTTTTTGATCTTAAAGCACTTGATGTCCTGTCCGCCGATGTCGATGATAAATTCCACGTCGGGCAGAAAATGCTGTGCCGCCTTGAGATGGGCGACCGTCTCGACGATGCCGTAATCGAGCGAAAAGGCGTTTTTGACCAGATCCTCGCCATAGCCGGTCGCGGTCGCCCCGGCAATGGTAATCTGCGGATAGCGGGTTAAAAAATCGGTCAGAAAGCCCCGGGCGACCGAGACGGGATTGCCCTGATTCGGGCGGTAAACGTCCGCGAGCAGCCGCCCCTGTTCATCGATCACCGCAATTTTAAGGGTTGTCGAGCCCGCGTCGACCCCGATAAAGGCACGTCCGCGGCAGGCACTTGAATCCGCCCGCTCCACCGTATGTTGGCTGTGTCGCTCGGAGAAAGCGCGGTACTGCTCCTGATTTTCAAAAAGGGGCGCGATGGAGTTGTAGTTGCCTTGCTGGGAAAAGGCCGAAAGCTGCCGGAGCAGCGTGCCAAGCTCCCGCTCGCAGGCGCTGTCGCACGAGAGAGCCGCGCCCAGCGCGACATAATAGAGAGAGTCCTGCGGACAGATTCCCTCTACCTCGAGGGCAAGGTCAAAGCTTTTGCGCAGCTCGGATAAAAAGGTGAGCGGGCCGCCGAGATAGGCAACCTTCCCCTTGATCGGCCGTCCCTGCGCAAGCCCCGCGATGGTCTGGTTGACCACCGCCGCAAAGATCGAGGCGGAGAGGTCGCTGCGCTGCGCGCCCTGATTCAAAAGAGGCTGGATATCCGACTTGGCAAATACGCCGCAGCGGGACGCGATGGTGTAGAGCCGCGCGGCGTGGGCGGCCTCCTCATTCATCTGGGTGGGGGAGCAGTCGAGCAGCGTCGCCATCTGATCGATAAAAGCGCCGGTTCCCCCTGCGCAGGAGCCGTTCATCCGCACCTCAAGGCCGTTGGTCAGAAAGAGGATTTTAGCGTCCTCGCCGCCCAGCTCAATGGCGGCGTCGACGTCGGGCATCCGGCTGGTGAGGGCGATGCGGGTCGCAAACACCTCCTGGACAAATGGGATGCCGCAGCCCTCGGCCAAACCCATCCCGGCCGAGCCGGAGATCGAGATGGCTGCCGACTCGAGCTGGGGATGCTCGGCCTGAATGCGCCAGAGAAGCTCCGATGTCTTTTGAATGATTTGGGAATAATGCCGCTCGTAGGAGCAGGAGAGAATTTCAGCCTCCTCCCCAAGCAGGACACACTTAATAGTGGTGGAACCAATGTCAATACCAATTCGCAAAATCTGCACCTCGTTTTGCGGTGCGTCTCCACAGAAAAATGCCTGCAAAAACGCAAAAACCGCAGCTCTGAACAAGCGTAATATTTCATGCATTATAGCACAATCGAAGGGGAGAAAGAAGTGAAGCGGGTGTGCAACAGGTAAAATCTTAACGGATACTTAACATTATGGGCGCGGCAGCGGGAGGATTTGCTTTGGGCGGTTGCGAAATCGCCGATTCGGTGGTATGATAGTCTTGTGATAAAACCATGCAGGAAACGAGGTTTATGAGAAATGAAACTGGGTATTGTATTATATTGACCTAATTTCATATCTCAATGCAGTTTCATAAAACCCCATAAAACCCAGTGTTTTCAACGGATTGTGGGCATCCCACCTTTATGAAACTCTATAAAAAAACATGTATCTCTATGCCAAAAGGGCGTAAAAACGGCGTAAAAGGACGTAGAGATTTGAACGATGAATTGGAGTCCAACACACACCCAAACATCGAAATTTAATTCAATAAAAAGGAACGCATGAAGGTGAATTGCACGACACACACCTTACTGCGTTCCTTTTATTTTTTCAGGAGGGAATCATGCCAGAATATCAATTAGAGCTAAAGCAAATTGTGGACTACCCACGCTGCCGCATTTATCGACAGTGTAGGGTGATTTCTCAAACGCATGGAAATCGCAGGCTATCCTGATTTGTTCCAGTGACTACATAGGCGGTAATTGTTGTCGGTGCTGTGCAGCTGAAGTGACGGTGTTGCAGGAAAATGATTGATTTAAAGTAATTACAAAAAGCAATCAAATTTTAAGCGGGTGTTCATAAAGATACTTTGTGAACACCCGCCTAAACGTGCTGTGAAAAACATTCTATATTGATTCACTATCTCGACATTGCCAGACAGGATGAAGTCATCACCCTGGAACGAACGGACATGGCAGGTGCCTTGAAACAGCGCAATTCAGTTGCACTTGTATCTTTCGAGTTCTTGAAGTACAATAAAACCATTAACGATAATACCTATAGCACAATATCACTTCTGAGGCATAACCAGAAAATCTACATCGGCACTGGCTATCATATCTGTCGGCAGTTTATTTGTTTCAAGCGGCTCCTCCGCATTGAATGCTAAAATATCACAAACTTTACAAATATAATCTATTAATAAAACAATACAATTTTTTAATTATTTTAAACAATATGATAAATTTATACATATGGAACGAAAAATCGACGCTGCCCCTCGAATGTCGGGGGGGGGGCGTTTTTCGCTGTCAGCCTCCGGGAAGCGTCTCATTTCCGCCTAAACGCGGGGGAAGGGCTTGAAAACCCTCTTTTGTTCCGAGATGGAATATGGTATAGTGAAAAAGCAAAAGCGGACGACCGCCGGCCGCCTGATCGGAAAAGAAAACAGACCATGGAGGACAGAACATCAATGAAGAGCGATATCGAAATTGCACAGCAGGCAACCCCTCTGAAGATCACCCAGATTGCCGCAGAAGCGGGAGTAGACGAGCGCTACCTCGAGCTGTACGGCAACTACAAATCCAAAATTGACTACAGCCTTCTCAACGAGAGCGGCAAGCCCGATGGAAAGCTGATCCTTGTTACCGCCATCAACCCCACCCCCGCGGGCGAGGGCAAGACCACGACCACCGTGGGCTTGGCGGACGGTTTGCGCCGCCTCGGTAAGAAGGCGACGGTAG
>CAZVAV010000186.1:0-4969 GCA_964625135.1 uncultured Oscillospiraceae bacterium
CAGTACTTGCCCTGATACGCGCCCTTATAGATTTCGCCCTTGTCATAGAGCGTCTTGAAGATTTTCTGCACGCTCTCGACATGGTAATCGTCGGTGGTGCGGATAAACCGGTCGTTCGAGATGTTCATCAAAGTCCAAAGCTCCTTGATGCCCGCGACAACCTTGTCGACGTACGCCTGCGGGGTAACGCCGGCGTCCTTGGCCTTCTGCTCGATCTTCTGACCGTGCTCGTCGGTTCCGGTCAGAAATAAGACGTCAAATCCACGCATTCGCTTATAGCGAGCCATCACATCGGTTGCAACGGTGCAGTAGCTGTGCCCGATGTGCAGCTTGTCCGAGGGATAGTAGATCGGCGTTGTGATATAGAAGGGTTTCTTCTTCATTCGTTGATTCCTCCGTGTAATTTGTGGATTTGACAGATAGTAAAAGTATAACACCGAATCGGTAAAAAAACAACGCCGGGGAAAGATTTCGGCGGCTTTCTGCGTTTCCATCGATCATTGCCGGACGGATTGCTCAGCGCCCGGTCGCGCAGCGGTCAGATCTTCTCATAGATCGAGTAGTCCCCCTCCTTGACAAGAAGACGACAGTCCTTTAGCATCCCGGGGTCTGTGGGTTGATTGAAGTCGTCGGTCACCAAAAGACCGGCCGAAGGGTCACTGAAAAAGGCATCCAGCGTTTCAAGCCGAACATTCCAATCAAAGCACAGCTCCCCCATCAACACATACTTCTGCGTACCGCCGCCGAAGGTTTTGTTCGGGTCAATGACAAGATAGGCGGTATCACCCGCGGTATGAGAAAGGGACTCCTGCCGGCTCTGCATCAGGTCTTGCAGCGGATCCGAAGAAAAGCTTTTGATTTGCTCCCAGGTCTGTGTAAAGGACGCAACGATGATAGCCGCCGCGGTGATTGCGCCCGTCCCTCGCCAGAGCCACTGCCGCTTGGCTCCGCGCAGGATTTGGGCGAGCAGCAGCCCTCCGAGCATGATTGCCGGAAAATCGAGCGGAAAGAGATACCATGCGAGCTTGGTCTTGGCCAGAGAGAAGAGCAGCAGCGGAAGACCCAGCCAGAGCAGCAGATAAGGTAAATCCCGCATCAGGGTGGGATTGTCGGGCAGCTCCTCTCGTTCGCAGAGCCGAAATCCGGCATAGATCATGCCCATCGCCACCGGGAACCAGCCCGACAGCGGAGACAGCGAAAAGAGCAGTCTCCAGTAATAAGCAGGCCCGCCGTAATGACCCTCCAACACCTGTGTGGTGCGGTTAAGCAGATCATAGCGTATCATATCGCTGAAAAAACGGACGCCGTCCTGCTGATAGCGCAGCAGAACCCACAGCAGAATCGGCAGAGCGCCCGCCGCGATAAACGCCAGCCATTGCTTTCGATCGAGCCGAAAAAAGAGCCGTCGAGCCAGCAGGAACAGAAAAACGATCGGAGGAACAAACAGCGCATGCCAGCTCTTGGTCAAAAAGGCCAGCGCGAAGGCTCCCGAGCAGGCAGGAAAGGCCCATCGGTGCTCTTCAATCAAAAGCATCGAGAGGAGCGACAGCACTGTAAAGAGGCTGAACAACGCGTCGGCGTCGGCGTGCCGCGCAAAATGGAAGTGATAAAACGGGGCGCAGCAGGCCAGCGTCAGCAGCACCGACAGCGCCTCTATCCTTCCGTACCGTTTTTGGCAAAACAGGCCGATGGCGGCCACGGTCAGCACAAAAGAAAGCGCGGAATAAAAGCGCATTCCGAAAAGGGTAAACCCGAACAGCCTGTAGCCGAGCATCACGCCCCAGAAGCTCAGTGGCGGCTTAAGATTGTAGTAGTCGGGCTGATACTGGTAGGTGTTCATCAGATAGCTTTTGCTCTTGAGCATCTCATAGGCCGAAACACCGTGACGCGCCTCGTCCCAGTCGCGCGCCGGATGAACGCCCAGCTGATAAAAGCTGAAAAAGATACAGATCGCAAAAAAAAGCACCGCCAGTACCCAGTACCAGCGCTCGACAAGGAGGGTCAGGCGATTTTGCGAAAACACTGCCTCCTGCTGCTTTGCTTCCCGTGTTCTTTTTGCAGTGCCTTCCTTGTGGTGAAGCTTTTTCTTAAACCCGGCTGTCGACATCCTACTCTCTCCCTTACCCCCGGTATCCGGCATTGGATCGGATCAGGTCGTTTTTCTTGTATTATAAAGGGAAGCCTGAGAAAACGCAAATTTTAACAAATTTTTATCTTACAGTTTTCATTAAAATTTGGTGGAATAAATCGATTTGCTGTTTTGGCACGGCGCTCAAAGCAATTGTTCGGGCAGTTTTTGGGGGTGAAGAGCCTTGAAAACCGCTTCGTGATGCGGTCGCTAATAATTTCCACAATTATTTTGCTGAAAAATTCAGTTTTATGTTGCAAATGTGGAACGATTTATGTAAAATGAATACTAACAAAGTGTGTGCTCTGTTATTCTTGACAATTGAGAGGGGATTTGTATGTCGAACAGACTGTTTCAAGGCATCATCCACCAAATGCATGACTCGATCGACCGCGTAATCGGGGTGATCGACGATACCGCTCATGTCGTTGCATGTTCCGATCTCTCCAAGCTGGATACCTCGCGGGAATACCTCTCGATCGATTTGGCCGAGGGTCGTACCTTCGTGCGGGACGGCTATACCTATAAGCCGTTTGGAACCGGGCGACACCCTGAGTTCGCGGTCTTTGTGGAGGGCGCCGATGAAATGGCCAGCCGCTACGCCGGGATCCTTACGGTATCGATCGCCGGAATCAAGCAATACTACGACGAAAAATACGACCGGGGTAATTTTATCAAAAACGTGATTCTCGACAACATCCTCCCCGGGGATGTTTATATCAAGGCGCGCGAGCTGCATTTTAACACCGATGTCTCGCGGGTTGTATTTTTGGTGCGGATCGTCTCGACCTCGGGGGTTTCCGCGTTTGATGTCATTTCCAACCTTTTTCCGGACAAGCAGAAGGATTTTGTCTTTAACATCGCCGAGAGCGACATCGTGATTGTCAAGGAGATCAAGCCCGGCATCGAAGCCAAGGATCTTGAAAAGCTCGCCCGCTCGATCGTCGATACCCTCGCCGGGGAGTTTTACACCCGCGTGACGGTCGGCATCGGCACCGTCGCGGTGGGGGTCAAGGATCTCGCCCGCTCCTTCAAGGAGGCGCAGGTTTCGCTTGAGGTCGGCAAGGTGTTCGACACCGAGAAGGCGATTGTCCGCTACGACAACCTTGGCATCGCGCGGCTGATTTATCAGCTTCCGACCACCCTCTGCGAGATGTTCCTGCGCGAGGTATTCATCAAGGGCTCGATCGACAGCCTCGACAAGGAGACGCTCTTCACCATCCAGAAATTCTTTGAGAACAACCTCAACGTCTCGGAAACCTCGAGGAAGCTCTTTGTCCACCGCAACACGCTGGTCTACCGGCTCGAGAAGATCAAAAAGCTCACCGGCCTCGACCTGCGCGAATTTGATCATGCGATCGTCTTTAAGGTCGCGCTGATGGTGAAAAAATACCTCAGCGCCAATCCGGTCAAATACTAATCATCCGCTCTTTTAGGAGTATCAAGGCAAAATGGTAGAACTTTCACATGTCTCCAAGTCCTACGGGAAGGGGCCGCTGGCCCTCGACGATGTCAGTCTGGCTGTCGAGGACGGGGAGTTCGTCTTTATCGTCGGCTCCTCCGGCGCGGGGAAGAGCACCCTGCTCAAGCTGCTGCTCCGGGAGGAGGAGCCTACCTCCGGGCACGTGCTGGTGGACGGCATCGACCTTGGACGCTTGACCCGGCGAAGAATCCCGTTTTTCCGACGGAGCATCGGCGTGGTGTTTCAGGACTTCCGGCTTATCCCGCAAATGAATGTTTTTGACAACGTGGCGTTTGCCCTTCGGGTGACCAATGTGTCGACCAAGGAGATCAAACGCCGCGTCCCCTATGTTTTGGATCTTGTGGGGCTGCTGCCCAAGGCCAAGCGGCTGCCCGAGCAGCTCTCGGGCGGCGAGCAGCAGCGGGTGGCGCTGGCGCGGGCACTGGTCAACAATCCGTCGATGATTATCGCCGACGAGCCCACCGGCAACATTGATCCGGCGATGTCGTTTGAGATCGTCGAGCTGCTCAGCGAAATCAATAAATGCGGCACCACCGTCATCATGGTCACCCATGAGCATGAGCTGGTCAGCCGATTCCGGCATCGCACCATTGTCATCGATCGCGGCCGAGTTGTGGCGGATGGCAAGATTGGAGGCAAACGTGCGCGGCAGTAGTTTTGGATACTTAATCCGTGAGGGCTTTCGCAATATCAAGCAGAACAAGGCGATTTCGATCGCGGCCATCGGTGTGCTGGTGGCCTGTCTGCTTCTGGTGGGAGCCTCACTCCTTTTTACCATGAATATCAATAGCCTTGTGGGCTATTTTGAATCGCAGAACGAAGTGGTTGTCTTTCTCGACGACAATGTCTCGGGCAAGCGGCTGACTGCGCTTGATACCGAGCTTCGCGCCCTGCCCAACATCACCTCGGCGACCTTTGTCAGCCGGGAGGAGGGCTTGCAGGCGTGGATGAAGCAGCTCGGCGACGATGGCACCCTGCTGGAATGGCTGGTGGAGGATAATCCGCTGCAAAACTCCTACCGGCTGGTTATCACCGACCTCTCCCAGATGGATCAAACGGTGGACGCGCTTCGTGCGATCAAGGGCGTGGAAACGGTCAGCGCTTCGAGTGAGGTGGCGCACGCCGTTACCGGCCTCAAGCAGGCGGTTTCGATGGGCAGCTTCGCGGTGATTGCCATCCTCGCGGGGGTTTCGCTTTGCATTGTTGCCAACACCATCCGCCTCACCGTGTTTAACCGCCGCCGCGAGATCAGCATTATGAAGTATGTGGGCGCCACCGATACCTTTATCCGGCTTCCCTTCCTTTCGGAAGGGATTTTGCTGGGCTTCCTTTCGGCGACCATTGCCTTTTTCCTGCTC
>CAZVAV010000187.1:0-1314 GCA_964625135.1 uncultured Oscillospiraceae bacterium
CGTATGGCGAAGGGTACGCCGATGATATTTTATATGCTGAGCAGACCACTTAGTGTTATCATCATCATTTTAATCATTATTGCACTGTTTGCGCCGGTCATTTCAAAAATCATCGCAAAAAATTGGGAAAAAAAGTATGGCAAGCTTGAGGTTACCGAGGATGTGTAATCCCTTTTTTGAACTGACGCTTATTATGTGGTTACCCGCATTTGGGAGTCAGGCAGCCTGAATAGAAAAGTAACAGGAGGAATCATAGATGAAAATCAAATTGAAAAAACTTGTGGCGGTCGCGTTGTGTCTGTGCTTGATGTCTGTGCTCTTGGCTTCCTGCGGCGGAGCAAGCTCCTCGTCAACCGCTTCCCCAGGCAATCCCTCTGCTCCGGCGGCGGCGCCCGCTGCGACACCTGCCGTCAACTGGCCCACTAAGGGCATTTCGATCATCTGTCCATTTAAGGCTGGTGGTGGAATGGATCTTTCAACCAGACTGACCGCAAAATATCTCGAGAAGTATCTGGGAACTACCGTCACCGTCAACAACGTTGAGGGTGGAAACAGCTGGACAGGCTGGACACAGGTCGCGATGGCCAAGCCGGATGGCTATACCCTTGGATTCGCCAATTACCCGGCGCAGGTAGCCGGATATCTCAATCCTTCGGCAGGGATTTCCTATACCCATCAGAGCTTCACCAGCGTGGCAAACATTGTGGCTGACGCCAATGTTTTGGTCGTTTCAGCCAAGCACAGCAATTTTACCACGATGCAGGAGCTGATCGATTATGCCACAAGGAATGAGATCGTGCTTGGTACCGGTGGCGGCGCGGGCTGTGACGACGACGTTTTGATTGCAAAGATCAACCAGAAGCTTGGTACTAAAATCGAATCGGGTCGTAACGCCTCGACCGCCGAGGCCAAGGCAGCGATGCTCGGCGGTCACATCGACGGGGTTATCGCGAATGTATCGGAGTATTACGGTCTTGCCGACTCGACCGGTGACGATGCAATCCGCATTCTCGCGGTGTTTTCCAAGGAGAGAAGCGATTTTATTCCCAAGGTGCCCACCTCGGGGGAATGCGGATACACCGATCTCTACGGCGGCTCTGATCGCGGTCTGATTGGTCCGCCCGACCTTGATCCCACAGTTCAGCAGCTTTTAATCGACACGCTCAAAGAAATCCAAAATGACCCTGAGTTCTTGGCCGATGCACAGACGCAGGGCTTAGGGATCGGAATGATTTTCGGTGAGGATTTCGACGCCTATATTGGAGAGATTGAAGCCACAATGACCGATATGAAGCCCCTTTTCGGCTGGGCGTA
>CAZVAV010000187.1:1324-4960 GCA_964625135.1 uncultured Oscillospiraceae bacterium
CTCCCATCAACATAGTCCTGTGGCAGGACAAAAGCAGCTCGCGGAGAAGCGTCTCCGCGAGCTGCTTTGTTTGCAGATGCTCCGGCTTAAAGCGCGGTAGGCAGCGCGCCGCCCCAGACCATCGAACGGTACCGCACCGGGTCGGTATCCCCCTCGGTGGAGATCAGCAGCACCTGTGCGTCGGCGTCGAGACCGAGCGCCGCGCGCTGGTCGGCATAGTCCGGCAGCAGGCAGAGCGAGGCGAGCAGCCCCATCCCAATCGCGCCGCTCTCTCCCGAGACGACCCGGGGGTCATCGCCCGACGGCGCAGCGAGAATCCGCATCCCGAGCGCCGAAACCTCGTCGGAGCAGGAGGCAAACGCGGCGGAATGGTTCTTGAGCAGCTCCCACGCGATCGAGTTGACCTCGCCGCAGCAGAGCCCCGCCATCATCGAAGCGAGGTCGCCGCCCACCGCGACAGGAGCGCCATCCCCTTGGATCGCCGAGCGGTAGAAGCAATCCGCCGCGTCGCATTCCATGACGACGACACGGGGCGGATTTTCCGGAAAGCGGTTGACCAAAACCGCCTGCACCGCCGCCGCCAGCGAACCGACCCCCGCCTGCACGAACACATGGGTGGGACGCGTTACCCCGGCTTGCTCGAGCTGCTCGAGCGCCTCATCGACCAGCGTGGTGTAGCCCTGCATGATATAGCCGGGAATCTCCTCATAGCCCTCCCAAGCGGTATCCTGCACCACCGTGGCGTTGGGGATCTGGGAGGCAAGGAATGCCGCCTTGCGGACGCAGTCGTCGTAATTGAGCGGCTCGATGCTGACCTTGGCCCCAAGCCTTTGGATGTTTTCAAATCGGCTTTTGACCGTCCCCTTCGGCATCAGCACCACCGCCTGCTGGCCGAGCTGACGCGCTGCCCAGGCGACGCCGCGGCCGTGGTTTCCGTCGGTCGCGGTAAAAAAGGTCGCCTGACCAAGCTGCGCCCGCAGGGCGGGGGAGGTGAGAAGGGGATAGCCGGTCTCATCGATTTCCCGTCCCAGCAGACCGGCGATATACCGACCCATCGCATAGGAGCCGCCGAGCACCTTGAAGGCGTTGAGCCCAAAGCGGTAGGACTCGTCCTTGACAAAGATTCCCCCAAGCCCGAGGGTCGAGGAAAGGCTGGCGAGCGGGGCCAGCGGGGTGATCGAGTACTGCGAAAAGCTCTGATGGAACCGCCGCGCCCGCGCGGTCTCCTCCCGCGTGAAGAGCGAAAGCCAGCGGTCGGTGGTCTTGGGCAGATGATTCTGGGCAATCCGGATGGTCATGGGGTTTCCTCCTTGTTCGTTTGGTAGACCTCGGGGCAGAGCGCGAGAATCTTTTGCTGTAGTGCGAGCCAATCCTCAAAGGCCATCGCCTTTTGGGACGGATTGCGCAGCAGCGCCGCCGGATGCAGGGTACCCATCATCAGCGTTGTGCCGTGCTGGAAAAACTCCCCGTGCTGGCGGGTGACGCGAAAATCCGGCGAGATGAGCCGCTGGGCGGCGATCCGCCCGAGACAGACGATGATTTTGGGACGGATCAGCCGAACCTGCTCCCGCAGAAAGCCCATGCAGGCCTCGGTTTCATCCGGGAGTGGGTCGCGGTTTTGCGGCGGGCGGCATTTGACCATGTTGGCGATAAAGACATTGTGACGGCGCGAGAGGTCGACCGCATCAAGCATCCGATCGAGCAGCTGCCCCGCCCGCCCTACAAATGGCTCGCCCTGTTCATCCTCATGCTGCCCCGGCCCCTCGCCGATCAGCATGACCCGTGCATCGGCCGGGCCAACGCCAAAGACGACGTTCTGCCGCCCTTCGCAGAGGCGGCATGTCCGGCAGTCGGCAAGCGTCGCCGCAAGCTGTTCGAGTGTCTCTGCCATTGCTTCTCCTCCTGTTTCCGCCGTGTGCTGTGGCGGCTCGCTTTTTTGTCATCATACCATAAATGGCGCATTTTGTCATCCCGGCAGCCTGCGGGCACGATTCTGGTCATCCTACACAAAATTTCCCGGGAAAATTTGCAAATAGGCTTGAGGAAAGTCTTTGTAGAGGTGTATAATAAAACATGTATGAAGTCCAATACTATGTGAAAACGGAGGAATATCATGCTGTTCGACAAATTGATTGCCACGCTTAAGGCAGATCCCCGCAAGCTCGTGTTCACCGAGGGACATGATCCCCGAATTCTTGAGGCTGCTTCCCGCCTGAAAAAGGACGGGCTGCTCACCTGCATTCTGGTGGGCAAGGTTGACGAGGTTAAGGCTGCCGCCAAGGCCGGTAGCTTTGACATCGAGGGGATGGAGATTCTCGACCCCGCCACCTATTCCGGAATGGATACCATGGTCGACAAGATGGTCGAGCTGCGCAAGGGCAAGATGACCCCCGATGAGTGCCGTGCCGCTCTGGGCAAGGGCAACTATTTTGGCACCATGCTGGTCAAGCTGGGTGTTGCCGACGCGCTGCTCGGCGGCGCGACCTATTCCACCGCCGACACCGTTCGCCCCGCGCTGCAGATCATCAAGACCAAGCCCGGCAACAAGATCGTTTCTTCCTGCTTTATTCTCGTGCGCACCGACAAGGACGGAAACGAGGAGAAATACGCGATGGGCGACTGCGCCATCAATATCACACCGACCGACGACGAGCTGGTTGAGATCGCGGTTGAAACCGCCCACACCGCCAGCCTCTTCGACATCGATCCCAAGGTCGCCATGCTCTCCTATTCGACCCTCGGCTCCGGCAAGGGCGAGAGCGTCGACAAGATGAAGAGCGCCACCGAGAAGGCCAAGGCCGCCGCGCCCGCGCTTGCCATCGACGGCGAGCTGCAATTTGACGCCGCCTTCTCGCCGATTGTCGCCAAGACTAAGTGCAAGGGCTCCCCGGTCGCCGGTCAGGCCAACACCTTCATCTTCCCGGATATCAACGCCGGCAACATCGGCTATAAGATCGCACAGCGCCTGGGCGGCTTCGAGGCCTATGGCCCGATTCTACAGGGGCTCAACGCGCCGATCAACGACCTTTCCCGCGGCTGCAATGCCGACGAGGTTTATCAGATGGCGATTATCACCGCAGGTCTGAAGTAAGAACGCGCACGATAAAAAAAGCTTTCGATGCAATCGATGCAATCCAGCAAAAGGAGACGGCTCGCCGACAATGAACTGCACCCCAATTGTTAGACAGTATGATATACTGAATAACGATTGGGGTGTTTTTCTATGCCAAAGGGAGTACCAAACAGGCGCTACACACCAGAGTTTAAGGCTCTGGTGGTAGAAACAACGCAAAAAGAAAAGTTAAGTTACTGTGAGGCAGCACGGCAATTCGAGGTGTCGTCGCACACAAGAATCGCATCTTAAAAACGAATCTACCTGACGGAAGGCGCGGAGGGCTTTCAGATTGAGCGTCGCGGGCGTGGCAGCAAGGGACGTCCGGCAAAACTGCCGCCGAAGGTGGAAGAAGATTTACTTGCCGAAGTGCAACGGCCGCGGGCGGAGAATGCGTACCTAAAAAACTTGCAAGCCTTGGTTTTGGAAGACGAGCGAAAAGCGCGCAAAAAACGCTGGTAATTCGAGGACTGAGGCAAGAATTTAAGTTAGACATCCTTCTGGAGGTAGCTCATCTTGCGCAC
>CAZVAV010000188.1:0-4936 GCA_964625135.1 uncultured Oscillospiraceae bacterium
AGTCGCGGATGGCTTCCTCATCCTCGGCGATCAGAATGTTTTTCATGTGCAGGCTCCTTTCTCACCGCGGCGCGGTGGACGACAGTTTTGATCAATCGAGAAGCGCGAAGAGCTCCTGCGCCTGCTCGTAATCTAGCGAGTAGCCGGGATACCTTCCCTCGGGGAGATAGATTTGGTAGCTGTTGACCCCCTTGGTGGCCACGGTTCGGTATTCGGCGGTTTCAAACTTGTCCTGATAGTCGGAGGGGGAGGTCACCCGGATTCGCAAAAGCTCGGTTGCGGAGCTGTCAAGGTCGTCGTGGTAGAGGACAAACCGCCATTCGCCCGTATCGGATTGGCGGCGGACGGTCACCGAATTGACCCAATTCGACGGAAGGGTAAAGCGGTAGCCGTTCTGAAAGTTGACTACCATCGAGGAGACCGTTTCCAGTCTTCCGTCGATGACGCTTTTGTACTGTGTGAGGTAAATCGCGTCGCGCTCGTTTGCCTTCTCGTAACCGGGCAGTGGCCGTACCACCGGCAGGTCGATCTGCCCGTCCTGATTGATATCGCGGCAGTAGAGGGTGGGGGTGGGGCGGTCAAAGGACTCGAAGATGCCAAGCTCCTCGCTGGGCAGCTCTTCAATAATCGACTTTTTGGCGTCGAGGGCGGCAATCCGGGTTGTTACCTCGTCGTTGCCAAGATAGATGTCCGCGAAGATGGCGGTAAGCCCCGAGGTGAGCTGCCCGCAGACCAGCTGGGCATATCCGGTCATCGCCGAGGGCATCTGTACCTCGCTGGTGCGCACGATTCGCCCCGAGCGGTATTTGACCAGCGACATGACCGCCGCACGGCTGCCGCCGCCCGCGGTGCAGAGCACCACCTCGGAAAGGCCGTTTCGGTCGACGTCCTGAATCAGAAATTCGTTATAGCTTCCCTCGTATTGCAGCGAAACGGTCTCGTCATACGAGTAGATTTTGCAGAGCATGTTTTCCTGTCCGGCGACGATCCAGCCGACGACGATGTTGTTATGATCGGCGCTGTCGATCGGGGCAAAGTCGATAAAGTCGATCTCGGCGCCCTCGCCGGGCAGCTCCTGCCGGCTTTTCCATGCCCCGTCCTTCTGCACCAGAATGCTCATCCAGGCCGAGGTGACGCCGTTGACCGTCAGCTCATAAAAGGCGATGGCTTCATCGATTCCGTCGCGGTCGAGGTCGGTCAGCACACAGGCGGAGAGGTAATTGCCCCGCCGTGGATACTTGAGCTTAAACGAGTCGGTACCGACCGCTGTTTCGATCGCGTCGTAGATTGCCGACTGCTCCGCTGTGAGACGCGGGGGAGAAAGCAGCTCCTCAACGCCCATCGAGACCCCGTTGCAGGAGGTCAGCAGCAGCAGCGCCAGCAGAGCGGCGGTCAGACGAAAACGCATCGGGCAGATCCCTCCCAAAGAAAAGTTCAAGATCGGAGAAGTTCGAGATAAGAGAAGCTCGCCTACCAGCGGTTTTGATGGATGCAATCAGCGTCAAAGCGCTCGAGCGGGGGCTTTGGAGCCGCCGCGTGACCCAAGGCAAGAATTGAGTAGGGGATGACCGAATCGGGGATTGAAAACTGCTCCTTCATCCGATTGACCCGCTCCACCCTCGGATAAACCCCGAGCCAGCAGGAGTTGATTCCGATCGCTTCGGCGGCAACCGCCATATTCATGGTGGCGGCCGCCGCGTCATCCCGCCAGGAGGCCCACGAGCGGGTCACATCGGCGCAGGTGATCACGCAGAGCGGCGCGGTTTTTAACGCCTTGGACATGTTATGATATTCGCAGATTGCAAGCATGGCCTCACGGGTGGATATCACCAAAAAATGGCAAGGGTAGATCGCCTTGGAGGTCGGAGCGCAGCAGCCCGCCCGAAGGATGACGTCAAGCTCGTTTTCGGTAACCGGTGTATCGGTAAAGGTGCGGTAGCTGCGCCGCCCAAGGACAGCCGCCAGCGCATCGGAAGAAGGGACTTGATTCATTTGGTTGTTTCTTCCTTTCGATGAAAATCCGCATGGAATAAAAGCTTTTCCTGTCTATTATACCACCCGGTGACAGGGTGTCAATCGCCGGGTTTGACCAAGCGGTGAAGAAGCTGTGAACGTCCTACAGGAACAGCTCCCCCAGCCCTTCGATCGTCTCGATGATGTAAGCCGCGTCGGCTGCTTCAAACTCGGAGCGGTCGCCGAAGCCATAGAGAATTCCGATGCAGTCGAGGCCGCAGCGCCTTGCACCGATGACATCGTATTTCCGGTCACCAATCATGATCGCATGTTCCCGGTCGATTCCGGCGTTTTCCGAAATCAGCTGGTTGATCACCTGCCACTTCTCGATTTTTTCGCTGAGATCCGCCCCGTAGATTCCGTCGAAATACTGGGAAAGCTCTAGATTCTGTAAAATGTCCCGGGCAAAAATCTCCGGCTTGGAGGTGGCGACAAAGAGCCGCTTTCCGGCTGCCTTCAAACGGGAAAGGAGAGGGCGGAGCCCCTCATAGGCGGAGCACATCAGCTTTCCGTCCGTCTTGTAGTGGGAGCGAAAGACCGCGATTGCCTGCATCATCTGCGCCTGATCGAGATGGCAGAAGGTCGAAAACGATTCGGTGAGCGGCGGGCCGATAAAGCGGCGCAGCAACGAATCGGACGGCTCGGGCAGTCCGAGCGCGGCAAAGGCGGGGCGCAGTGAGGCAAACACGCCCGGCGCCGAGTCGATGATGGTTCCGTCAAGGTCAAAGAGCAAGGTATCATAGGTCAGCTTCATCGAAATTCGGGTCCTTTCTTTGGGAAATTCAGAGAACGCCGCGGTAATAAAGGCCGCGGGTGTATTGCTTTGGCAGTGTCGTGGAGGCTTTCCCCGCGTAAGCGCGGGCAATTTCGGCACAGCTCTCCTGATTCTCCCCGGTAAACCAAAGGGTCAAAAAGGAGAAGCCGGAGAGCTCCCCAAGCCGGTCGGCCAGATAGAGCGGCACCGCGTTATACAGCTCGCTGACCTGATGATCGCGGCAAAATACCGGAAAGTCAATCTCCTTGCGGTCGGTGAGCCTGCCGTTCTGCCGGCATGCTTCACAGCCGATGCGCACCTTGATCGGGCAGTTACGAAACGCCATCAGCGGAAGGGAACCATACGCAATCAGTCCGATCGGAAGGGAGTCGGCGAGGTCCTTCGCCTTTGGCAGCGCAAGTTCAAAGGAAAGCTCGGTGTCGCAAAGCTCCAGCCCCTCGCGTGCCTCGTGCAGCGCATAGGAGTTTGTAAGATTGAGCGACCAGCCGCCGCAGACCGCAAGTCCCGCGTTACGGGCGAGGGCGACCGCGCCGAGATTGCCCGCCCAAGCCCGGGTAATTCCCGAGTTTTTGAGCGCGCAAAGCAGCTGCGCCGTTTTTGCTTCCCCTTCAAAGAGGATGCGGGGGATTTCGGCGATGATCCGCTTGGCAGAGATACCCTTTTCCAGCGCTGCCGCAGCCTCTTCGACGGGAAGAATCAGCTCGCTACAGCAGGAAAGCAGGGCGGGGGAGCATTGCGAGAGGGTGCAGCGCGCCCGCAGAGCCGCCGTTTTCGCAGCCGTCCGCGCGGGGATTTTTGGCGTCGATCCGGCGTAAGCATAGGGGTGTGGGGTCGAGCGCAGGCGGGAAAGCCGCTCAAAGCCGTCGCGCCGCAGGGCGTTGATCTGCGAAACCGGCAGCATCAGCCCGTCGTCGAGCTCGATGGTAAGCTCCGAGAGGAAATAGGGGGTGCCCCCGGTTTTGGTGAGATTCTGGCGTACCCGTGCCTCATCGGTCGGCCGGGTGTGAGCCTGCTGCGGGATTTCTCCCTGCACAAAGACCTGATTGCCGTCCGAATCCCGCAGGGAAAGCGAAATGGGCTCCTCTCCACAGGCCGAAAAGGCTCCCTCAACCGAGACGCGGGGAACCACCTGGGCGGCCTGCTGCGAAAGAACGCCGAGCACGCCGGCGGCGGCGGTAACATCCTCCTTTTGCCGGATGCCAAACATCGAGACGGTTCGTTTGTCGTCAAAATAGCCGGTGGTGAAGCCGCTGCGGGAAAACACCGAGCGCAGCGCGTCGAGATCGGGGGTTTCCCCGTCGAGCGCGAGGCGCAGCGCGGTGACGGCGGCGGCGACATATTCCGGCCGCTTCATCCGTCCTTCGATCTTGAGCGAGCGCACCCCAAGGGCGGCGAGCTCCTGTACCCGCTCAATGAGCGAGAGATCCTTCAGCGAGAGGGCGTGATCGGCATTGCCGACCGCAAAGGGGAGGCGGCAGGGCTGGGCGCAGAGCCCCCGGTTGCCGCTTCGCCCGCCGAGCATGGACGAGAGATAGCACTGTCCCGAAACACTCATGCAGAGCGCGCCGTGGACAAACACCTCGGTTTCGGCGTCAATGTTCGAGACAATATGCCCGATTTCGGCGGCGGAGAGCTCCCGGGCGAGCACCACCCGGCTGCATCCGAGCCGTTCGGCCTCCTTCGCTCCCGCGAGGTTATGCACCGCCATCTGGGTTGAGGCGAGCAGTGGCAGCTGCGGCACCGCCTGCTTGAGGATCGACAGCACCCCGAGATCCTGTACGATTGCCCCGTCGATGCCGAGCTTTGCCGCCGTTTTGGCGGCGTGCAGCAGCTCGTCCAGCTCGTCATCGAACATGACAATATTAATGGTCTGGAGCACCCGGGTTTTGTGCAAATGACAATATTCCACCGCGCGTGCCAGCTCGTCGTCGTCAAAATTACCGGCGTTGCGCCGGGCGTTGAGCGCCTTCCCGCCAAGATAGACCGCATCGGCTCCGCAATTGACGGCGGCGGTCAGCGCTTCAAAGCTCCCGGCGGGAGCGAGGATTTCCGGTCGGTTCATGTGCTTCTCCGTTTCTGCCCCTGCGAAAAGGGCGATGGCGAATGAGAATGCTATTGTGTTCGTATCAGTATAGCACAAAAGAACCT
>CAZVAV010000189.1:0-4930 GCA_964625135.1 uncultured Oscillospiraceae bacterium
CTTTTCTTGCATAATGACCAATTTATTAGAATTTTCCAAGAAACTACTGTTAAAGATGGACTTTTTTGTGTGTTTAATATATAATATGAACAGTTTAAAGATTTTTTGCAACTGCAAGAAAAGTCTACATTTTTTTCAGTCAATTTTCACCTTTTTCACATAATTAAAGAAGGTTCGTTCAGAGATTCCGAGCAATTCCGCCGATTCCTTGGCGGTTCTTTTTTTATGCTGCCACTCCCACACGATATGCAGCGTCTCTTGGTCAAGCTGGGTGGGTGGACGCCCAAATTTTACCCCGCGCAGCTTTGCGGCCGCAATGCCCTCGGTTTGCCGCTGGTGAATAAACTCCCGCTCGGTTTGGGAAACAAAGGAAAGCACCTGCAGCACAAGATCGCTGATAAAGGTTCCCAGCAAATCCTTGTCCATCCGGGTATCGAGCAGCGGCATATCGATGATAACAATGTCCGCCCCCTTTTCCTTTGTTATCTTTTTCCACTCCTGAATGATTTCCTCGTAGTTGCGCCCCAGACGGTCGATCGATTTGACATACAGAACATCGCCCCTCCTCAGCCTTTTCACCAGCTTCTGATAGGCGGGACGCTGAAAATCCCTGCCGCTTTGCCGGTCGCAATAAACATTTGTTGAGGGAATATCATAGCAAGCCAACGCCCGCACCTGCCGGTCTTCGTTTTGATCCTTGCTCGAAACTCTCATGTAACCATAGCTTTCATTCATTATGCCACCTCCAAAATATTGGGCCTGCGCCCACCTTTATTTTAAGAGGATTATGCAGGGATAGATATAGGGAAATATTAGAAAATCGACGTTCTTCGACAACAATTGCAGCTGTCGAGGAACGTCGATTTTAGAATTTTTATATAACCGGAAAGCGCTTACACCACTCTAAACTGAAGCGGCTTGCCCTCGGCGCAGGCGGCGACATTCTGGGCGCAGATCAGGCTGACCGCGCCAATCGCCTCTCTGGAATACATGCCGATATGCGGTGTAATGATCACATTCTCCAGCGTGCGCAGCGGATTCTCGGCCGCCATCGGCTCCACCTCGGAAACATCCAGCGCCGCCCCGGCGAGATGCCCGGAGACCAGCGCCTCGTACAGCGCCTTTTCGTTGACGATGCCGCCGCGGGAGGTGTTGATCACATACGCGCCCTGCTTCATCTGGGCAAGCTGCTGCTCGCGGATCATATCGCGCGTCCCATCGGTCAGGGGCAGGTGCAGCGACAGAAAATCACAGCCTGTAAGCACCTCATCCTCGGTGCACAGCGTCACATAGCTTTTGAACTCGGGGGGCAGCTCCTTGACATAGGGGTCATAGGCCAGCACCTTCATGCCGAAGCCCGTGGCACGGCGAGCCACATTCTTCGCAATAGCGCCAAAGCCCATCAGACCCAGCGTCTTATTGCATACATCCACGCCGATGGCGGTCTGCCATTTTCCCTCATGCACCTTGCGATCGGTGAGAACGATGTTTCTCGCGGCCGCCAGCATCATGCCAAACGCCAGATCAGCCACGGCATTGGAGTTGGTGCCGGGGACGTTGCATACGATGATGCCCAGCGCCTTTGCCTTCTCCTGATGGATGTTGTCCAGCCCCGCCCCATGCTTGCAGATGATCTTGAGCTTGGTGCAGCGCTCCATTGCCGCCTCGGAAAATTCGTGCGCACCGATAATCAGAGCGTCGTACTCCGGGACGATCTCCTCGAATTTTTCTTGGCTGAAGTCCGCACCCATTTTGTTAATTTCAAAGCCCGCCGCCTTGAGAAGATTCATCGGTTCCTCGCTGATGTTACCAAAGGAGCGGGAGGTAATCAAAACTTTTTTACTCATGAGCTTCTCCTTTTAACGTCACAATCTTTTTTAATCCGCTGACCGCATAGCTCTTGGTGCTCGAAATGGGCATCCACAAAACCTGATCGATATATTTGCTGCCCTCAAGCAAAATCGAGAACAGGCGGTACATAAATTCGTCGCAGACCAGCGCCACCGTATGGCAATCCTTCCAGAAATGCTCACAGTAGTACTCCAGCGATTGCCGGACGCCGCCGTTGATGACGCCCTCGCCGTAGGAAAACCGCTGTCCGGGTGTCCCCTGCTCGAAAATGCGCATCGCGTGGCAGATGTAGAGCGCGCGGTTAAAGCCGAACCGCTCAAGGTTCTGCATCCCCTCGCGAACCTTCTCCTCGTCGAGCTCTGCGCCGTCCTGCGAAAGCAAGGGGGAAAGGATGGTATCCTTTTTGAGTGCGTAAAACAGCTCCCCGGTGAAATTCGAGATGATATCCCTGATTTCGTCCCCACAAATATGGGTCACGTGGGTGTGCGAGCCGGGCAGGATCATCGCGATATCCTGAACCTTGTTATCGGCCTTGAGCTCCTCAAGCGCGCCGATGATCTCGATCTCCTCGCCCCGCATGTTGTTCACATAGGAAAAATCATCGCTTACAGTCTTCAGACCGGGCACCAGAATGACCTCCCGGTGAAAGCAGGTCTCCTCATAAAAGGGATAGAGCCGATCCGCGAAGCCCTGCACCGTCAGTGGAAGCACCAGATGAGGAACCTCCTTCATTCCGTAGGGGGAGGTGATCATCCCGGAGGCATAGATGGCGCAAAGATCCTCCTCCTTGAGGGAATGCTCGGCCAACAGCTCGTCATGCAGCGCCTTCATCCCCTCGATGAGCACCCGGTTGCTCCCGTGAATGGCAGAATCCTTTGAGCCGACCGTTTTTTTTGCCATGGCCAGAATTTCAAATGCTTCATCCAGCAGATACGCGCGGGTATTCGAGGTGCCGGAATCAAAATACAGGATATATTTGCCGCTCAAGTCCCATCACTCCCATCCATCAGCCGTTCAGAGCCTTGATATACGCCTTGGCGGTGGCGGTGATCTCGTCAAACCGCCCCTCATCCACCAGTTTCGCGCTGACAAGGCTGCCGCCGACGCCGACGCCAACCGCACCGGCCTTCAAAAACGAAGCGCAGTTATCGACGGTGACATTGCCAACCGCGGTAACGGGGATATGCCGAAGCGGCGCTTTGACCGCCTTGATATAGTCAACCCCCAGAATCCCGGCGGGGAACATCTTGACAATATCCGCGCCGCACTGATGGGCAAAGGCGACCTCGGTAGCGGTCATCGCGCCGGGAATCGAAATTTTTCCCAGCCGCTTGGTCTCGCGGATGACCGCCTCGTCGACATTTGGCGAGATCATGTATTCCGCGCCGGCCTCAGCCGCCTGACGCACCTGCTCCACGGTCATGACGGTGCCGGCGCCGACACACACCCGGTCGCCAAAGGCAGCCCGGATGGCGCGCAGTGAGGTCAGGGTATCCTCAGCCGCCTTTTCGCTCGACTGATCAAAGGTTACCTCGACACAGCACACCCCGCCCTTCTCCAAAGCGCCCACCAGACCTGTAATTTTCTCGCTGGAAATTCCCCGCACGATGGCGATGATCTTTTCCGCAAGAATCCTGTCCAATACCTTCTGCGACATAAATGCTCCTTCTTCCTGTGTGAATATTTTTGTCTTTCGTTGTCTTATCGTATCATTTCTGGTATAATTTTATTGTAATTATTGTCAAAATATTTTTGTTGGGGAAAGCATTATGGAGAAAAATCCGATTAAAATTACTCTTTCAGAGAGCATCTACGAAAAGATTCGCCGCGATATTATTACCAATCAGCTCAAGCCCGGTGAAAAAATCAATATCAAGGAGCTGTGCGAGCGCTATGCCGCCAGCGAGACGCCGGTGCGTCTGGCTCTCAACCGCCTCACCAGCGAGAACATCATCGAATATTTTCCCCGTCAGGGAATGCGCGTCAAGGCTCTCAACCTCAGCCTCTGTGAGGAAACCTTTGACCTGCGTTTGATTCTGGAGAGCTACTACATTCCAAATGTCATCATGACCCTCAACGTCAATGAACGCATGCGAACCGAGCTGCAAACAAACGTGGAGGAGAACCTGAAGCTGGTGGGCACCCTGACCGCCGGCTCTCCCATCGATATCTATCTGGCAAACTATGAGTATGATATCGAGTTTCACCATCTGCTGCTCAAATGCTCCGGCAACAAGCTTTTGCTCGATCTGTACCAGTTTCTCAATCCGTTTCTCTATGTCAATTACGTCTACAGCAAGCAGTCGGCGGAGCGGCTGCTCACCGGCATTCACGAGCATAACGACATTCTTCGCGCCCTTCTCGACGGCGATGAGGCCACAGCGAGGGCGGCCATCGCAACGCATCTGGCCAACGCAAAGCGCGTGATCATCTCAATCCTGAAAATCGAGAATATCCTGTAGTTCCTTGGCGGACAGGGCGGAGAAGGGCTTTCATGCCCTTCCCGCCTTTTTTGATTACCAAATATTGCCTTCGTGATCAAACGGCCAGTCCCGGGGCTCGGTCAAAACCTCCACCTGAGCATGTGCCCGCGCTTCCTCCAGCATGCTTTCGGAAACCTCAATCTCCTCCAGATGCATCGTGTCGCGGATATGCACCACGCGGGGGTGCTCCCGGTCGATGTAGTTGCAGGTTTTCAGCGCGATTTGTATGCAGGCTCGATCCGAATGCGCAAACAGCGGAATTTTCGGCGTGCACAGTACCGTCGAGGTAACAACGTTGGGATAGGTGCAGTCCGGGTCGATCTTCTCCACCAGACGGCGGGTCGTGACGTCGGCCAGCCCAAGGCCGTTGCAGTTGCCGTGGGTCTCCTCGGTCAGATCGAGCACGGCGATGTGCTGCACCTTTTTATCCCCCTCGATGTAGGGGACGGCAAAGCGGCCGGTAATATTCGGGTCCATCCCGTCGCCGCTGATGTCCTTGCCCAAGCGGTCAACGACCAGCACGTCGATGTCGTCAAAAAATATGCGACCCAGCCGCCCCTTGGAACGGCGGAGGATATCCGGCTCCAGATCGAAAA
>CAZVAV010000190.1:0-4910 GCA_964625135.1 uncultured Oscillospiraceae bacterium
TCCTCCATCCGATCGACCTGCACCGAGATTTCGTGATAGGAAAAGGTATCTCCCTCATCGGGAACCTTGCCGAGCATTTCAAAGGCCCAGCCGCCGATCGAGGAATATTCGCTTTCAAAGCCGCGGGAAGGAAAGCCGATCCGCTCTAACGCGTCCTCAACCGGGTAGTCGCCTGAAATTTGGTAGATTCCCGGCTCCAGCTCGACAAAGTCCAGCTCCTCCTCCTCGTCCTCGTCCCAGATCTCTCCAACCAGCTCCTCGAGCAGATCCTCCATGCTTACGATGCCCATTGTACCGCCGTAATCGTCGGTGACAACGGCGATATGCACCCGCTCGCGCCGAAAATCGTTGAGCAGCGCCGCGATTCGCTGGGTCTTATGGACAAAGACAGGCTTTGAAAGAAGCGGGGCAAGGTCGACCGGTTCGCTCGATTGAAGCGCCGCCTCCAGATAATCCCGGGTTTGCAGAATGCCGATGATGTTGTCGAGGTTCCGCTCGAAGACCGGCATCCGCGAAAAGCGTTCGCTCAAAATCAGCTCCCGGATTTTTTCGGGCGGATCGTCAAGGTTGATCGCGGCGAGATCAACCCGGGGCGTAAGAACCTCCTGCACCGTGGTGCCGTCGAAGGTCAGCGCCGACTGCATCAGCTCCGAGCGCTGTTCGTCGAGCACGCCCTCCTCCTCGCTTGTTTCGATGATGCTGCGCAGCTCCTGCTCGGTCACCAGCGGCTGTGTATTTTTGCGCGAGCCGCAGAGGATGGCCACCCCGCTTTGAAGCTTGGTAAAGAGCCACGCGATGGGAGAAAGAAGGACGACAAAGAACTGCAAGGGTCGCGAGAAGGAAAGCGCGACCTGCTCGGCATTCTCCTTGGCAATGCTTTTGGGCAGCACCTCGCCAAAAACGAGGATGACCACCGTCATCACGAAGGTGGCGACGGCCACGCCGCTGGCTCCCAGCGCCTGTGTCACCATGGCGGTCGCGGCCGAGGTCGCGCCGATGTTGACCACATTGTTTCCGATCAGGATGACCGGCAGGGTACGGTCAAACCGATCGGCCAAACGAACCGCCAGCGCCGCTTTTTTGCTGCCGTCCTCGGCCATGGTGCGCAGTCGCATCCGGTTGACCGAGGAAAGCGCCATTTCGGCGGCGGAAAAAAAGGCGGAAAGAAGAATCAGGGCTGCCAGAAAGAACAGCGTCCATCGACTGTCTGCGTCCAAAAATTTTCAACTCCATTACTTTTGTTCTACTAAAATCCATTGAATCAGGCCAAACGAGCCTTTTGCCTATGTGGCTTTTTCAATTCAAGGGTTTCTCCAAAGCCAAGATTGATCCTGCCAATCAATGACTTATTCTACCACAGTTGCGGCGCTATCTCAACAATATTTTATGAAGATTCCGCGCCCAAATGGGATTTTATCGGCTTTGCAAAGCGATTCGGCGCTTAAAATAAGAACCGGTTGCAAAATTGCTGCGGGACAGCCTTGCCTGATTGTGACCAATATGAAGGAAGAATTAATTTTTCTGTCACAATTTGCGGGAACCTGTTGCAAACCGCTTTCGGTCATGGTATGATAATCGACGGTAAACCAAGAAGGAGGAGATCGAGATGGCGCGATTGCTGCACCAATCCTTTTCTTTCCTTTTTTCTGTATCGGCTTCCCCGCTTTAACCAAAGCGGGAGAGCCTTTTTTTTGCCGGAACGTCCGGCGCGGCGGATGCCGAGCCGGTGGATTTTGAACAAGAGAAGAGAGGTATTATCTATGAGCGACCAGAATCTCGGCAACGAGGGCATCTTTGACGCGACAAAGCTCGGCCTTCCCAAAATGCTGCTGCTCGGCTTTCAGCACACCTTTGCAATGTTTGGCGCGACGGTGCTGGTGCCGCTGCTGACCGGGCTGGAGGTTTCGACCACCCTGCTGATGGCGGGGCTGGGGACGCTGCTGTTTCATCTGTTGACCAAGGGGAAGGTGCCGGTGTTTCTTGGCTCCTCCTTCGCCTTTCTCGGCGGCTATTTCGCCGTCGCCCCGATGCTCGACGGGCCGCTCGGCCCCGGCACCGTGCCGAACGTCGAGATGCTGCCCTATGCCTGCGGCGGCGTCTTTTGCGCGGGACTGCTCTATGTTGTCCTTGCCGCTCTGATCCGTAGCTTTGGCGCCAAGCGCGTGATGCGGTTTTTTCCGCCGGTTGTCACCGGCCCGATCATCATCTCGATCGGCTTGATTCTTGCTCCCTCGGCAATCAACAACTGCTCGACCAACTGGCTGCTCGCCTTTGTCGCGCTTTCGACCATTGTGATCTGCAATATCTGGGGCAAGGGAATGATCAAGATTATTCCAATCATCATGGGGATCGTCGTCTCTTATGTTGTCGCGCTGCTGACCAATGCGGTCAATTTTGTCCCCTTCCATGAGGAGGCTCGCATCTTTGCGATGGCTCCGATTGTGATGGCCAAGTTTGATATTTCCGCCATTCTGACCATCATGCCGATCGCGCTGGCGACGATGATGGAGCACATCGGCGACATTTCGGCCATCTCGGCGACCACCGGGGTCAATTACATCGCCGCGCCGGGGCTGCACCGCACCATGCTTGGCGACGGGCTGGCAAGCTGCCTCTCGGCCTTTCTGGGCGGCCCCGCCAACACCACCTACGGAGAGAACACCGGCGTGCTCGCGCTGACCAAGGTCTATGATCCGCGCGTCATCCGCATCGCCGCCTGCGTCGCCATTGCTCTTTCGTTTTTTCCCAAGGTTTCGATTCTGATCGAGACGATTCCGACCGCAATCATCGGCGGCGTGTCGCTCATCCTCTACGGAACCATCTCGGCGGTGGGCGTGCGCAATGTCGTGGAAAATCAGGTCGATTTCACCGAGTCGCGCAACCTGATCATCGCGGCGATCATCCTTGTCTCGGCGCTCGGCTTCAACGCGGTCGGTGGAATTACCTTCTCGGTCGCAGGTACTCCGATCACCCTGTCGGGGCTTTCCATCGCGGCGATTGCCGGCATCATCCTCAATGCGGTGCTGCCTGGCAACACCTATAATTTCGGCTCTGACCCCGAGGGGGATCAGGCGGTCGTCTTTAAGGTCTGAGGAAAATTTATAACAGATAAAAATTAACAGAGCCCCGAACCGATGAACGCCGGTTCGGGGCCTTGTTAATTTTTATTTCATCAGTTCGCAGATGGCGTTGGAAAATTTAATCGGATCCTCGATCGAGAGCCCCTCAATCAGCAGTGCTTGATCATAGAGTAGCTCGGCATAGGAGGCGAGCTTGTCCTTCTGCTCGGGCCAGAGAGCCTTGACCGCTTCAAAGACCGGGTGGCTGCCGTTGAGCTCAAGCACCCGCTGCGCCTTGACCTTCTGCTCGTTGCCGGGCATCGAGCTCAGCACCTTCTCCATTTCGAGTGAGACCGAGCCCTTGGCGGTCAGGCAGACCGGATGAGACTTGAGCCGCGAGGAGAGACGAACCTCGCTGACGCGCTCCCCGAGCGACTCCTTCATAAAGTCGAACAGCTCCTTGTTCTCGGTCTCAAGCTTCTCCTGCTCGGCCTTTTCCTCATCGCTCTCAAGCTCAAGATCGCCGGAGGAGACCGAACGAAACTCCTTTTCGTTGTAGCTTTGCAGAATCTGAATCAAGAACTCGTCGACCGTGTCGGTCAGGCAGAGCAGATCATAGCTCTTATCCCGCAGCAGCTCGGTCTGCGGCAGCTTGGAAAGCTTCTCAAAGCTTTCGCCCGCCGCGTAGTAGCAGTACTTCTGACCCTCGGGCATTGCATCGGCGTATTCCTTGAGGGTGACCAGCTTGCCGTCTGAGGCGCGGCGGAAGAGGAGCAGCTCCTCAAGCTGGCCGCGGTTGGCTCCATAGCTCTGATAGATGCCGAACTTCAGCGTCAGGCCGAAGGTGTTCCAGAACTTCTCGTACTCCTCGCGGTTCTTCTCCAGCATCTCAACCAGCTCGTTTTTGATCCGCTTTTCCAGCGCGGCGCGGATCAGGGTGAGCTGGCGGTCGTGCTGAAGCATCTCGCGGGAGATGTTCAGCGAAAGATCCTCGCTGTCGACGAGACCCTTGACAAAGCCAAAATATTCGGGCAGAAGATCGGCGCAGCGTTCCATGATCATTACGCCGCTTGAATAGAGCTGTAGCCCCCGCTCGAAGTCCTTGGAGTAGTAGTTATACTCGGCGTGGGAGGGCAGGTAGAGCAGCGCCTGATATTCGGTGGTGCCCTCGGCCTTCTGGTGGATCACGCGAAGCGGCTCGGCGTAGTCGTAGAACTTTTCCTTGTAGAAGGACTTGTATTCCTCCTCGGTGACATCCTTTTTATTGCGCTTCCAGATCGGCACCATGCTGTTGAGGGTGTCAATCGATTTGACCGTCTCATATTCGAGCTTCGGCTCGCCGTTTTCGTCGCGCTCGTCCGTTTCCTTTTGCTGCTGGTGCTCCATCTCCATGCGAACCGGGTAGCGTACGTAGTCCGAGTAGCGCTTGACGATCGAGGAAACCCGCCACGGATCGAGATAGTCGCCAAACTTATCGTGCTCGCCGTCCTCCTTGAGGTGCAGCACGATTTCGGTGCCGGGGGTCGCTTTTTCGGCGGGGAGGATGGAATAGCCGTCTCCGCCCTCCGATTCCCAGCGGTTGGCCGAATCGGCCCCGAAGGCGCGGCTGGTGACGGTGATTTTATCGGCAACCATAAACGCGGAGTAGAAGCCGACGCCGAATTGGCCGATGATGTCGATCTCGTCGCTCAATTCGTTGTTTTTGGTAAAATCAAGCGAGCCGCTGTGGGCGATGGTGCCAAGGTTCTTTTCCAGCTCCTCCTCGGTCATGCCGATGCCGTTGTCCGAGATGGTCAGCGTGCGGGCCTCGCGATCGAGTGAAAGATCGATGGCGAAATCCGAACGGCTAAG
>CAZVAV010000191.1:0-3449 GCA_964625135.1 uncultured Oscillospiraceae bacterium
CTTTGTAAGTACCTCCATCAGCAGCGTGTCCTCGCCGTCGTTGCTGGGAATGCCATAGCGTTCGTTGGCCAAGGCGAAAAGCTGAAGTGCCTGATCGGTAAAACGGGTATTTCGCCCTGCTTCAAGATGCTTTTGCAGCAGCGCGGCATTGTGGTTCGGATTTTGCAGGTAGATATCCGCCCGGTCAGCCAGATGAATCAGCTGTGCCCACAGGGCGATTTGTGGATCGACCCCGGAAAGCTCCTCGATTTTGGCATGATGATACCGGATTACCGGGGCAAGCGCGGTCAGAGGGGTGAAGCGCCCGATAAAAAGAGCGCCGTAGATCGAGTGTCCCCAGACATCGTCCCGTTCAAAGCTCATCATCCGATCGATTTCCTCTGTTTTATAGGCGCCGATATCATGGATGAGGGCGAGAAGACAGAGCTCCCGCATTGTGATGCTGTCACAGCGATTCTGCACCAGCAGCATCCGGCACACGGTGCCCGCAACCCGTTTGCCATGGTGGATCAGTCTGGGATCAACAGCGTTCAGCGTTCGCTGGATAATTTGGATCATGCTGCGGTTGTTCGTCCGATTCATTGATTGGTCACGCTCCCGGCCTGTTTTGAATGTGCAGTCATAATTTTAACACCTTTTGTTCAACATGAACAGCGATTTTTAAAAAGAAATAGGCTGTACCGGCAGGCATAAAAAGGCTTGCCGGTACAGCGCCGGTTTCATGACTATTTGGCAGGGGGCGCTTGTTCTGATGCGGCAGCGTCAAAAGCCGGAGCCTTTCCGGCAGAGATCGCTTCCTCGCCTTTTCCCGCGTAAAGAAGGGCCGCGATCAGCGAGGTAAGTGGAATGGTCAGCAGAATGCCTGCGCTGCCGACCAGCGCCTGAAGGATTTCAACGACGATCATCTCCCGGTTGAGCAGTGCGATCATCGAGCGGCTGTAGGCGATGAGCAGCAGGGTCAGCGAGAGCGAGCTGCCGATATAGGCCAGAACGAGGGTATTGGCCATCGTCCCCATCATATCGCGTCCGATGACCATTCCCGAGCGAAACAGCGTTGCCGCGTTGCAATCGGGCGCCTTTTGATGCAGCTCGTAAAGCGCTGAGGCCAGCGACATCGCAACATCCATAATCGCGCCCATCGCGCCGACGAGGATGGCGGCAAAAATAATTGCCTTGAGATCGATCGGGTCACTTTCGACAAGATATTTCAGATACATTGCGTTTTCATCCACCATGCCGGTCAGCCGCAAAAAGCGGTCGCAGAGCAGAGTGAAGCCTCCTGAGACGGCGAGACCCGAAAAGCAGCCAATGGCCGCACAGAGGCTCTTGTGATTTGCTCCCTCGATAATCATCAGGGTCATCACGATCACATAGGTACAGGTGACGATCGACCAGGTGTAGATATTTTTGCCAGACAGGATGGCCGGAACAAAAACCGCGAAGATCGCGGCACAGGTAAAGCCAAGCGAGAGCAGGGTGTTGACCCCCTTACGGCGACCGAATAGGATGAGCGCCGCTGCAAAGATGATCCCAAAGACGGCCAGCGCGTCGGTTCGGACATATTCGCCAAGCATCCAATTGATCGAAGCGCCCTCCACCGGGTTGTAGGTCAGGATCACCCGATCCCCCTTTTTGACATCCCGCATCTGGGCGGGGGAGTCGGGATCGACGTTCTGGACGGCGGTGACCAGCGAGCCACGTTCCCCGCCGTTGAGCACCTTGGCAGCGAAGAGGATGTTGGTTCCCCGCCCGTAATAAATCCCGTCGATCTCCTGTGCGGCCGACTGGCGGGAAACAATCCCCTCGACCTGCGCCATCACACAGTTGTCCTGATAAATTCCTTGAAACTCCGGCATCCCGATCGAAGTGATCCGGTTTCCCGCCACAAGGAAGAGGATTGAAAAAAACACGGTAATGAGATAAACGAGACGCTGCTTCATGATGTGATTCCCCTTCAATCGGTGACAAAGAGCTGACAGTAGTAGTAATCCCCGTCGCTCCCCTGGATGATGCCGACCGCAATGCCGTCGATGCCATCGTACAGGATGTTTGCGCGGTGGTCAGGCGAGTTCATCCACTCGTCCATCGCGAGATCAAGGTCAAACGTATTGGCGGCAAAGAGGTTTTCTCCCGTGCCGATGTAGTGCAGATCATAATCCGAAAAGACGGTGTTAAACGCACGACCGTCCGGGCGGGTGTGCGACCAATTCTCCGATGCCTCGCGGGCGCGAAGCAGCGCCAGCCCTTCCAGGCTCTCGCGGTAGGTCAGCGCACCGAGTCCGTGCGCCGCGCGCTCGGCATTGACCAGCTGGGCGATTTGACGCGCCTCACTCTGGTAACGGCTGTCGGCGTCGGGCAGGCGAACGCCCACCGTCACCGGGATCGACGCGCTCGTGTCGCGATAGCCTTCCTTCGACGCGCCAACCGTTACGCTGCCGCTGCCCTTTTGATCGGCGCGGATGGTCAGCTGACCATCCGAAGTGATCGAGGCCGAAAGGATGCCGCCGGTCTCGATCCACACCGATGCGCCGGGGGTGGCCGAGATGGTTACGGTGGTGCTGTCTCCGGCGCTGAGGGTCACCGAGCCGGGGACGGTCAGCGAGACGAGGGGCTTCTCAAAAATCACCTCAATTGTTTCCTGCGCGGTCAGGTCGCCCGGCGCGTCGACCGAGAGAACCGCATGATAGCGTCCGGCTTGTGCGCTGGTAAAGGAAACCGCACCGCCCGAAACGGTCGCCGTGAGAGCCGCGTCGCAGGCGACCGAAAGGGTTCCCTCCGGGTCGATGCCGCAGGAGAGCGAGAGGGTGCTGCCAACCGGACCCGAAAGCGATTTTTGCGGCACCGAGAGCGCGGCGGGAATCGCGGTGACGGTGATCGGCAGGGCTTGCTCCGCGTCGGCAAAGCCGTCGAGCGACGCGCGAAGCAGCAAGCTGGAAGCCTGCGCCCTGTCGGCGGTGACGGTCAGAACGTCCCCCTCAACACCGGCAAAGCAGGAAGATGCATCCGGATTCACCGCTTGGAATACCGCGCCCGGCTCGGAAACAAGGGTGAAGCGGGCTGCTTGTCCACGGGTCAGAGAAATCGCTTCAACCGGGCTGCCGTCGGCATCGAGCACCGAGAGGGGCAGCGGGCGGGGAAGCACCTGTTCCTCCTCAGGCTCGGCAAGGAGAGACTCGCTCAATGCAATCGGCTGGGCTTTGCACCCGAAAAGAAGCAGGAGCAAAAGCAGGGGCAGAAGCAAAAGCGTTCGTTTCATGGCCTTCATCCTTTCCGATAAAAACAGGAAATTGTGTATATTGCTTAGAATACCACAAGGTTCACCGCAAGGGAAAGCTTCTCTGTGAAATTTCGGCAAATGATCACAGTGGAAATTGTTGGGGCTTTGCAATTTTGGTGGATATTTTGCACAAACGATAACTAAAAAAATTGTTTGACATGTCTTATGTTTT
>CAZVAV010000191.1:3459-4899 GCA_964625135.1 uncultured Oscillospiraceae bacterium
ACAGAAAATATTATGATGTTGCTGTCACAAAACAAAATTCGACCGCACGCGGTGGAGGGCGAAATTGAAAGAAATTATGATTCGGCTCGGCGGGTATTTTTCATGAGCCTTCCGATCTTTGCTGAGCTTTTGTTGCAGCTTTTGGTCGGTAATGTCGACCAGATGATGATCAGCCGTCACAGTCAGGCGGGGGTCGCGGCAATCGGCAACGGCAACCAGATCATCAATATCATCGTCATCTTTCTCAGCAGCATGAGTGCCGCGGCCACCATCATGCTTTCGCAGTACATCGGCGCGAAGGATGAACGCCGGGCGGGCGCGGTCTGCAACGTCGCGTTTCTGGTTGTGGGCGGCGCGGGGCTGACGGCCAGCGCGGCGCTGCTTCTCTTTTGGAGGCCGCTCTTTTCCTGGCTGAGGATTCCGCCCGAGGTCATTCCCGACGCGAAGGGATATCTGCTGATCGTCGGCGCCTTGATCGCGGTGCAGGGCTGCTATATGACCTTCACCGCCATTCTGCGCAGCTACGCCTATCTGCGGGAAATTATGATGACCGCCCTGATCATGAACGGGATCAACATTCTGGGCAATGCGATTTTGATCAACGGCCTGTTTGGAATGCCCGCGCTCGGGGTGATGGGGGCGGCCATTTCGACCAACCTGAGCAAATGTATCGGCCTTGCGCTGGCGGCGCGGCTTTATTTTAAGCACATTCATCTTCCGCTGGGCATCCGTCAGCTGCGTCCCTTTCCGGGAGCTGTCTGTAAACGGCTGCTCTTTTTTGCGCTGCCCACCGGCGGGGAGTCGCTGTCCTACGATCTTTCGCAGGCCTTCATCCTGCGGTTTGTCAATCTGTTCGGTACGGCTGTGGTCGCCACCAAGGTCTATTGCAGTATTCTGGCAAATGTCGCCTATGTCTACTCGATTGCGATTTCGCAGGCCACCCAGATCATCGTCGGCTATTTTGTCGGCGAGGGCAGGATTGACCGGATCGGACGGCGGGTTTGGACGGCGGTCGGCATTGCAATGGGGGTTTCGCTTTCGATTACCGCTCTGCTGTGGCTCAACAGTGATTTCATTTTCGGCCTTTTTACGCAGGATCGCTCGGTCTGGGCACTGGGCAAGACCATCCTTGGCATCGAATTTTTTCTGGAAATCGGCCGGTCAATCAACATCGTAATGGTGCGAAGCTTGATCGCCACCGGTGATGTCAAGCTCCCGGTTACAGCGGGCATCCTCTCCTGCTGGGCGGTGGCGGTGGCGGGCGCATGGCTGCTGGGTGTTCATTTTGAGCTTGGCCTGCCGGGCATTTGGATCGCGATGACCATCGACGAGGCGCTGCGCGGCGGAGTTTTTGTCCTGCGCTTTTTGCAGGGCGGCTGGAAAAAGAAGCTCCCCGGCGTGCAGGCAAATTAAGAAGCCTATCATAGCGGATGAAAGCCC
>CAZVAV010000192.1:0-4113 GCA_964625135.1 uncultured Oscillospiraceae bacterium
GGGCGAGCGTTTGTGCACGGCGAGAATCCGCGCATTTGCGCAAAATGAACAGCGGAGCCGCAAAGAATTTTGTGAAACGATACAGGAGGACGTGCTTTTTGAAGGGTGTGCTCTCCTGTGCTTTGGTTGGCATGGCTTTTGCACAATAATCTACATGAAAAGAACAGCAGGGGGATGGCCTGGTTGGCGAAGGCCGTCGCCTCAAAACCAAAGGAGGTTTTTTTATGTATCAGGTGGATCTCAACAGCGATCTCGGCGAGAGCTTCGGCGCCTATACCATTGGGATGGACTCCGAAATTCTCAAGTATGTTTCCTCGGCCAACGTGGCCTGCGGCTGGCACGCGGGTGATCCGGTGGTGATGGAAAAAACGGTGGCGCTGGCCGCTGCCTCGGGGGTCGCGGTGGGCGCGCATCCCGGCTACCCCGATCTGATGGGCTTTGGCCGCCGCAACATGGTGGTGACCCCCGCCGAAGCGAAGGCGTACATCAAGTATCAGATCGGCGCGTTGCTTGCCTTTACCGAGAGCCACGGCATTAAAATGCAGCATGTCAAGCCGCATGGAGCCTTCTATAACATGGCTGCCGTCGACGAGGCGCTTGCCACCGCGATTTGCGAGGGGGTCTACGAGGTCGACCCGAACCTGATTCTCTTGGGTCTGGCCAACAGCAAGATGATTTCGGCCGCCGAAAAGATCGGTCTGCCCGCAGCCTCGGAGGTCTTTGCCGACCGCGCCTACAACGATGACGGCACGCTGGTCTCCCGTAAGCTGCCCGGCTCGGTGATCCACGATAAGGAGCTGGCCATCGCCCGCACCGTTCGGATGGTGACCGAAGGGGTGGTCGAGACGGCGAGCGGGAAGATCATCCCGATCAAGGCCGATTCAATCTGTGTCCATGGCGACAACCCCAGCGCACTGGAGTTTGTAAAGAACATCAAGGAGGCTCTGCTTGCCAAGGGTGTGAAGATCCAGAACCTGTCCGCCAAATAATACGACGAAGAAACAGGAGGAATTCGTATGAGTAACAAAGAAGAGACCAAAGTGGCAGCTCCGAAAAAGGATAAGAGCAATGCTTCCGTACTGCTGGGTGCGGCCTTCCTGATGGCAACCTCGGCCATCGGCCCCGGCTTTTTGACCCAGACCTCCACCTTTACCGCGAAATATCTCGCCTCCTTTGCGACGGTTATCGTCTGCGCCATTCTACTTGATATCAGCACGCAGGTCAACGTCTGGCGTGTCATCGGCGTTTCGGGTATGCGCGGCCAGGACATTGCCAACAAGGTTTTGCCGGGCTTAGGCTACTTTGTCGCATTCCTCGTCGCGCTCGGCGGCCTCGCCTTTAACATCGGCAACGTCGGCGGTGCTTCGCTCGGCCTTAACGCGCTGCTCGGCGTCCCCGAAAAGGTCGGCTGTGTCATCGTCGGCATTGTGGCGGTGGGTATCTTCCTTTCCAAGGATGCCAAGAAGATGATGGATAAGGCGGCCACCATTCTCGGCGCGATTATCCTCGTCGTCATCCTGATCGTTGCGGTCAGCTCGAAGCCCCCCGTCGGTGAGGCTGCCATGCGTATCTTTACGCCCGAAAATCCTTCGGATCTGCTCTTCCCGATGATTACGCTGCTCGGCGGCTCCTGCGGCGGCTACATCACCTTCTCGGGCGCGCACCGTCTGATCGATGCGGGCATCTCGGGCAAGGATAGGCTCGGCCAGATTCAGGGCAGCGTTCTGCGCGGCGTTGCCGTCTCCGGCACCGTCCGTATTCTGCTCTTCCTCGCCGTTCTCGGCGTTTGCACCGCAGGCGGCGCAGCGGCCTCCGCTGCCATCACCTCCGCTTCCAATCCCGCCGCCGAAGCGTTCCGTCAGGCCGCCGGCGACATGGGCTACCGCCTGTTTGGTATCGCGCTGATGTCGGCCGGTATTACCTCGGTCATCGGCGCGGCGTTCACCTCCGTTTCGTTCCTCAAGACGCTCCATCCCTTTGTCGCGGCGAATGAAAAGTGGTTCATCGTCGGCTTTATCACGATTTCGACCATCATTATGGCGGCTCTCGGCGGCGCTGCCAAGCTCTTGATCGCGGCGGGTGCGCTCAACGGCCTGATTCTGCCGATCACGCTGGGCACCATGCTGCTTGCCTCCCGCAATAAGAAAATTGTCGGTGAGGATTATCACCACCCGACCTTCCTGATCGTCATCGGTGTCATTGTCGTTCTGCTGACCGGCTTTGTCGGCATCAAGGCGGTTCCGAATCTTCTCAAGCTCTTCGCTTAAACGCTCACTCACCTCTCTCTTCCAGCCGCCCGGCCGCGCCGTTCGGGTGCGGCCGGGCGGTTCATTTCACCAAAGGAGGAAGCTATATGCGTGATGTTCGCTTTCTGCTGACCGGCGACACCTCGGTGACCGTCGAGTTCGGCAACAAAATCAGCGACGAAATTAACGCCGCGATTCGCGCTTTCAATATCGCCCTCGCCAAGAGCGAAATCGAGGGGATTGTGGAAACCGTTCCAACCTATCGCTCCTTGACGGTGCATTACCGCCCCGAGGTCATCCGGTATGCGCCGCTCTGCGAGCGTCTGCGTGCGCTGCTCGAATCGCTCGATGCGATCGAGATTCCCCCCGCGTCGGTAATCGAGATTCCGCTGCTCTACGGCGGAGAGGAGGGTCCTGATCTCGAATTTGTGGCCGAGCATAACCACAAGACGGTCGAAGAGGTCATCAAGATTCATACCAGCACCGAATACCTGATCTACATGATCGGCTTTACCCCCGGCTTTCCTTACCTCGGCGGGATGAGCGAGGAAATTGCCACCCCGCGCCTGAAAAGCCCCCGGGTCAAGATTCCCGGCGGCACCGCGGGCATTGCGGGCGGACAGACCGGCGTCTACCCCATCGATTCCCCCGGCGGCTGGCAGCTGATCGGCAAAACACCGGTCAAGCTCTATGACCCGGATCGCGCGTGCCCGATTCTTCTGGAGGCGGGGCAGTATGTCAAGTTTCGGGCGATCGACCGCGCCGAATATGAGAAGATCGAGCAAGAGGTGGCCAAGGGGATCTATCAGCCGCGCAGCTACAGCAGGGAGGGATAACGATGGGAATTCAATTTCGCAGCGGCGGATTTTTAACGACGGTGCAGGACGCGGGTCGTTTCGGCCACCAGCAGTCCGGTGTTCCCGTCTCGGGTGCGATGGACCCCCGCTCCTATGTTCTCGGCAATCTTCTTGTCGGAAACGACGAGGGGGAGGCGTCGCTTGAGATTACGATGATGGGCCCGATGGCCGAGTTTACCGGGGCCAATCTTGTCGCGCTGACCGGGGCCGATCTTTCGGCAACCCTCAACGGCGCGCCGATGCCGCGCTACCACGCGGTGCTTGTCAAGCCGGGCGATCTGCTTGCCTTTGGAATGCCCAAGGCGGGCTGCCGCGCCTATCTCGCCGTCGCCGGAGGGTTCGATCTCGAACCTGTCATGGGCAGCCGCTCGACCTATCTCAAGGCGAAGATCGGCGGGCTACAGGGGCGGAAAATTGGCAAGGGCGACGAGCTCCGCTTTCGCGCATCGGTTGTTTCGCTCCCCAATTTAGCCGCCCGCGCGGCAGAGCCCGAGGATTTTTCCGCGACTGAGCGGACGCTGCGCGTGGTGCTGGGTCCTCAGGAGGATGCCTTTACCGAGGCTGGGGTCAAGACGTTTTTGAGCGAGCGCTATACCGTGACCAACGAAACCGATCGGATGGGCTGCCGCTTGGATGGCGAGATGATTGAACACAAGGGGAGCGCCGATATTATTTCGGACGGCATCTCGTTCGGGGCGGTTCAGGTGCCCGCCGCAGGCAAGCCGATTATCATGCTTGCCGATCGCCAGACCACCGGTGGCTATACCAAAATTGCCAACGTCATCACCGTGGATCTGCCTCTGATTACCCAGAGCAAGCCCGGGGACATCATCCGTTTTGAGGCGGTTTCGATCGAGACGGCGCAGGAGCTTTATCTTCGGCAGCGCCAACGGTTTGACGAGCTGAAGCAATCCTTTGCCGAGCGTCGGGGCGATCCCGCCGCGCCGGTTGCGTCCGGCCTTGCCATTGCGGCCGCCGCCCTCGCTCCCGGCGGGGAGAAGGTCTTTGAG
>CAZVAV010000192.1:4123-4893 GCA_964625135.1 uncultured Oscillospiraceae bacterium
CATGCGTTTTGACATCACCCCTTACATCGATTTATCCCCCGCCGAGGTGCGCCAAAAAATCCGCGCCGGGGAGATCACCTTCCCGACCGCCGGAATGTGCCGGGGCTACGCACAGGCCAATCTGGTCATTTTGCCGCCCGAATATGCCGCGGATTTTGAGGAGTTTACCAAAAAAAATCCGTTCCCCTGCCCGGTGCTTGAGATCATCAGGGGAACCCCCGCAACCCATGCGATGGGGGAGGGCGGGGACATTACCACCGATATCCCCGAGTATTTCATCTACCGCGACGGCGTTCTTTCCGAGCGTGTCAACGATGCCTCCGCCTATTGGAAGGAGGGCTATGTCGGCTTTTTGATCGGGTGCAGCTTCTCGTTTGAGGAGGCGCTGATGGCGGCGGGCATCGAGGTACGCCACATTGCCACCGGCCGCAATGTCCCGATGTACAAGACCGGAATCCAAACGGTCAAGGTCGGGCCGTTTGAGGGGCCGATGGTTTGCAGCATGCGCCCGATGACCCCCGAAAATGCCCGCAAGGCATATGAGATCACGGTGCGCTGCCCGAATGTGCATGGCGCGCCGGTGCATATGGGCGATCCGTCGATCCTCGGAGTGAAGGACGTCAACCAGCCCGAGTACGGCGAATCGGTTGAGATTCGGGAGGGGGAAATTCCGGTTTTCTGGCCGTGCGGCGTAACCCCGCAGGCGGCCATCGAAAACGCCAAGCCCCCGATCGTGATCACCCACTCTCCGGGGCATATGTTTATCACCG
>CAZVAV010000193.1:0-4881 GCA_964625135.1 uncultured Oscillospiraceae bacterium
ACAAAAAATATCTCTATGAGGTCAAGCAGGATAACACGCTGGTTTTGCTCTCCGAGGACAACAACAGCGGTTATTTCGGCTTTGTCACCCGCAATCTTGGTTCCTATGTCGCATCGGATCTCCCGTTGCAGTCGGCTTCGACCTCCGAGGGAAGCTATTCAAACGCGGCGCAGGTCAGCACATCGACAACCGCTGCCGCCGCCTCGGCTCCGGCGGGAAGCGCCGCAGCGTTAAGCAGTCTTGTTACCCGTGGCTTTTCCAACAGGTTTGCCATCCTCTCGAACGGCACCGAGTACGGCACGCTGGACAAGGCGGTTACCCTTGAGGCTTCGGTTGACCTTGCGGGAATGGACGCTGCCAACCTCTCTCTTTACAGCTATGATGGAGCCAACAACCGGCTGATCCAACTGCCCAATCGCCCGACGGTGACGGCTGACGGCAAGCTTCGTTTTACCACCAATACCAAGGGACTTTATGTCGTGAGCAGCGGAACGCTGGTCAAAAAGTAAGAGCAAACAGACGCGGCTGCAAATTTTTTGGTTTGCAGCCGAGTCTTTTTCAAAAAGGTTCTTGCAATGCCATATTGTTTATGCTATCATTATTTAGTCAAGGCATGCTACTGTATGCCCGTAATGAATCGGAGGTCGTAAAATGGGAATGTTAGAAATTGTCGGCGGCTTTCTTTTGATCGCTGTTTGCCTCGTTATTATCGTTGCGGTTACCGCGCTGGAGTCTAAGGGCGGGCTGGGCACCATTTCGGGTGAGTCCAGCGGAACGTTTTTTGACAAAAACCGTGGTAAAACCAAGGAAGCGATGCTGGTTCGCGCAAGCTCCATCTCGGGGATCGCGCTCGCAGTCATCACCCTCGTTGTGGTGATTGCGTCGACTCGCTGAGGACGAACGATGATCGAAACCCTGCCGTGCGGCAGGGTTTCGTTTTTTATCAGTAAAATTTCTGTCAAAACAGGGAGGAACCGAATGTCGGACTTAGAAAAGAAGGTTCGTGTGCAGCTGCGCCGAACCGGGAAAAAGCCGCTCGCGCTCGAGGAGCTGCGCCGCCGCTCCGGGATTGGCAAGGGCGAAAGTAAGGAGTATCAGGCGCTGCTTGCCCGGATGACCGCGCAAGGGGAGCTGGTGCAGCAGCCCAACCGCAAGGTGGTGCTTGCGCGCTGCGTCGGAGCCCGTCCGGCGACCATCGTCAAGGTCAAGCGCACCTTTGGCTTTGCACGGGTTGACGACGCCGAGCAGGACGTCTTTGTGCCGGGCAAGCGGCTGATTGGCGCGATGCCGGGCGATCGGGTGCTGGTACGGGTCAGCCGTTCGCAGGGGGAGCTTGAAGAAGGCGAGGTTCTCTCGATTCTGGAACGGGCGGAGAACCGGGTTTCCGGCACGGTG
Organism: uncultured Oscillospiraceae bacterium; assembly: GCA_964625135.1. Lineage (GTDB taxonomy): Bacteria > Bacillota > Clostridia > Oscillospirales > Ruminococcaceae > Yanshouia. Next base: position 1,396 of record CAZVAV010000193.1, read on the forward strand.
GTGCGAAACGACTATGGGGAGCTGGAATTGATTCCGGATCGTTCTGCCTTCTCCCCGGTCTTTCTCGAGGGGCAGGAAACCGCCGCCGCCGAGGGGGAGAAGGTGGTGGCGCTGCTGGTGCAGACCGGCGACAGCCACCGGGACTGTCGCGCGGTGGTGCAAAGTCGGTTCGGCGCGGCCGAGCTTGCCAAAAACTGCTGTGACGCAATCCTGGACGCGTCGGGAATTGACCGGGTATTCTCCGCCGAGGTGCTCCAGGAGGCCGAGCGTGTGGCGGCGCAGCCGATTGACGAAGAAATCGGCCGCAGGCTCGACCTGCGCGGAGTTCCGATCTTTACCATCGACGGAGCCGACACCAAGGACATCGACGACGCGGTTTCGGTAGAGAAAACCGAAACCGGCTGGACGCTTGGTGTGCATATCGCGGATGTCAGCCACTATGTCATGCCAAAAAGCCAGCTTGATGAGACGGCATTTCATCGGGGCACCTCGGTCTATTTTGCAAACTCGGTGATTCCGATGCTGCCTCCCGCGCTTTCCAACGGAGCCTGTTCGCTCAATCCGCAGGAGGATCGGCTGGCCGTTTCCGCGCTGCTTACCCTTGATCCGGACGGAGCGCTGCTCGGCTATCGCTTTGAAAAAACCGTGATCCGCTCGCGGGTCAAGGGGGTCTACAGCGAGCTGAACCGGTTCTTTGCGGGGGAGGAGGATCCTCAGCTGCTCGAAAAATACCGTGAGGTTCTGCCCGAGCTGCCCGCGCTGCGGGAATTGGCGCTGCGCCTTGCCGCCCGCAAGCGGGAGCGCGGCGCGCTCGACCTTTCGTCGACCGAGGCAAAGATTATTGTCGACGAGCGGGGGATGGCCGCCGATATCCTGCCGCGGGTACAGGGGGAGGCGGAGCAGTTGATCGAGACGATGATGCTCGCCGCAAACGAGGCGGCCGCGACTCTCGCGCTCGAAAAGCTGCTGCCCTTTGTCTACCGGGTGCACGAGCCGCCCGCGCCCGAAAAGCTGGCCGCGCTCAAGGAGCTTTTTGATGCGGTCGGCATTTCGTCGGGGGCAATTGTTCCAGGGGTGACCCCCAAAAAGCTTTCGGCGCTGCTGCAGCAGGCGAAGCAGGGCTCCTATGCGGTGGCGGTCAATTCCGGGATGCTGCGCGCGATGCAGAAGGCTCGGTACGAGGATAAAAATCTTGGCCACTACGGTTTGGCGCTATCGAACTACGCCCACTTTACCTCACCGATCCGCCGCTATCCGGATCTCGCCATCCATCGGATTCTCTCGGCCTTCTGCACCGGGGAGCGCCCCGCCGAAATCATCCGGCGGTACGCCGGGTTTGCCGCCGCCGCCGCGAAGCAGTCGAGCAATGCCGAGCTTGCCGCGATGGGCGCCGAGCGAGCCTGTGAGGATTGCTATAAGGCCGAATATATGCAGCGGCATCTCGGCGAGGTGTTTGAGGGGATGATCTCCTCCGCCGCGCCGCATGGAATTTATGTTCAGCTCGACAATACCATCGAGGGGCTGGTTCGCACCGAGGCATTGGGAGAGGGGCTGCTCTACGACGGACGGATGCAGTACAGCACCGAAAACGGTGCGCGGCGCTTTCGCGTCGGCGACCGGATTGCGGTGCAGGTGGCGGCGGCCACCGTCTCAACCGGTCGGATCGACTTTGTGCTCGCACCGGCAGGACAATCAAGAGACAAACGCTGAGGCTTAGCGAAACGCCCTGACCTCCTGCTCCCCTTGGCTGCTTGCGGTGGAAGAGGTGGCGCTTTGACAGGTGGCTTCCCCTTGGGAGGCCGATCCGCTCGCACCATTCCCGTTGCCGTTCCCGGTTGAAGCCTCCTTCGGTGGGAGCAGCGAAGCCCGGGTCGAGATCGCCTGAGCGGCGACAAAAAGAAGGTTCGCCACCGCATTCTGATCCTCAACCGACATCTCCTCGGTGATCGAAAGGCCGATCACAATGGCGGCCATCGTCATGCCGGTGGCGGAGCACATGCCTCGTTCCGCCATTTGATTTCCTCCCTGCATGCATTCTTCCTTCATCCTATGCCGTGCAACGAGTCGGCGCGAATCATTGGCCAGACCGACCCGAGAAAGGAGCCCTTCGATGCTGCTCTGCTGCCATCTGCAATATGAAGCGGATCTTCTTCGCCGCGCCGGGGCGGTTAGCCTGATCGCAAGGCAGAACAAGGCGGCGCGGCTTTTGGCTCCGCAGCGACAGGCTGCCAGCCTTGCGGCGGGGCTGCTGCTGCGCCACGGGCTGCTGCTGCACGGCTTGTCCGACCCGGTGCTTCTGACCGATCCGAAGGGGCGGCCGTACCTTGAGGGGAATGCGGTGTTTTTTTCCCTCTCGCACAGCGGCGACTATGCCGCCTGCGCGATTTCAGCGGGAGCGGTTGGGGTGGACATCCAAAAAATTGTTCCGGTCAACGAGCGGGTTGTCCGAAGGTTCTGCACCGGGGAGGAACTGTCCCTGCTGTCGCACCGCCCCGATGCCGAGCGGGCGGTCATTGAGCTTTGGGCACTGAAGGAGAGCTACCTGAAGGCGTCCGGCATCTCCACCGAGGAGGTGTTTCGCACCGGGTTTGTCGTCTCGGAGGGCAAAGTCGTCTCCGGTCCCGACGGCTGGAAATTTTCCCTCTATGACGACATCGCGGGATACTGCCTCGCTCTCTGCGAGCGCGATGTCGAACCGCCGCGATAGGGAATCGAAAAAAGAGAGCCGAAGCTCTCTTTTTATGGGAGGAGGATGCCCCGCAGCTCCCGCAGGGTGACCCAGATTGTCGCCTCGGCGTTGATCCGAAAGGCCGCGAGCGGCTGGAGGTCGGCGTATTTTTCATCATAGTAGACCGCCTCATAGCGGCGCAGTATTTCGGTCGGCGCAAGCCCCTTGTCATACCAGTCGAGGATTCTTTGGGCGCAGCCGAGCGCCGTTTCCTTGGAACGGGCGAGAAAGGCGGCGCTGCCCGCCGCGTCGAGCATGGTGGAATGGGAGAGAATCAGCCTGCGGGGGCCAAGCGCCAGCATCCGGTCGAGCGAATCGAGCGCCGCTCCAAGCCCGCTGAGATAGCAGGGTTGAAACGTCCCGTCGGAGCAGCCGTCCCAAAAGCCGAGCGATTCGCAGAGCCAGAGCGCTCTCTCCCCGGGAAAATCGACCGAAATCGAGTCCCGGGTATGTCCGGGCGTGAAATGGATTTTGGCATGACCGCCGTCAAATGCAATCTCCTGACCATCCGTGCAGGGCAGAACCGCCGCAAAGCTGTCCTGCGGCAGCAGCCCCAGCGTCGGGTCACCGGCGTAGAGTAAGGCCGCGTTGGCGCAGAGCGAGCGGATGGTGGCCAGCGCCCCCGGACGCCGAAAGGTCTCGATTGCGACGGGGTGGGCAAATACCGGCGTTTCGGGAAAAGCCCGGTGCAGCCACCAGAGCCCGGTGGTATGATCATAGTGCGAATGGGAGAGGAGGATCGCGCGAAGCCGCCTTCC
>CAZVAV010000194.1:0-4861 GCA_964625135.1 uncultured Oscillospiraceae bacterium
TTCTAACATTTCTAAATCAGCCTTCGCGCCGCGCGGTGCGAGGGCTGATTTTCTTTTCTAACAGCTGGAATTTTCACCTTTTTCCCATCGCGCCCATACCATAAAGAAGAACGTTTGGACGAGGAGAAATTTCGGTGCCGAAGCTTTACTTAAGCCCCTCAACACAGCAGGGGAATTTTTATGTCACCGGCGGCTCAGAGGAATACTACATGAATCTGGTGGCCGACGCGCTCGAGCCTTATCTTCGCGCTTCGGGCATCCGTTTCGTCCGCAATCGCCCTGAAATGACCGCCGGTCAGGCGATTCGGGAATCAAACGCGGGCAACTATAACCTTCATCTCGCGCTTCACTCGAACGCCGCGCCGATCTTTGGCACGCTGCGCGGCGTCGACATCTATCATTTTCCGGGAAGCATCAACGGCACCCGCGCCGCCCAAATTCTCGCCGACAATTTCAAGGTAATCTATCCCGATCCCAATTTGGTAGACACCCGCCCCACCACCGCCTTGGGGGAGGTAGACCGGGTTCGCGCCCCCGGTATTCTGATGGAAATCGCCTATCACGACAATGTGGACGACGCCAACTGGATCATCAACAACATCGGCCTGATCGCCCGCACCATCGCCCTTTCGCTGACCGAATATTTCGATCTCCCCTTCATTGAACCGCAGCCTCCCCGCCGAGCCGTGGTGGACACCGAATCGTCGGGGCTCAATATCCGGGATCGCCCGAGCGAGCGCTCCGCGGTGCTTGGATCGATTCCGAATGGGGCAACGGTAACCGTCTACGGCCTGCTACCCGAATGGGCATCCATTGAATATCGAGGACTCGGCGGCTTTGTACGACGGGATTACCTCGATTTTGAATAGAAAAAAGGCTTTCGGAAGGTCACTCCGAAAGCCTTTTTATTAATGTCCCCGGCTTCGCGGGTAGCGCGCGGCGGGTCTGCGCCCATCGTCGGCCTTCGGACGCTCCTTCTGCTCCGGGGCGGGTTGCCCGGTTGGCCTGCGCTGGAATTCAGGTGCCACATCGATCAGATTGGCCGCAGCCGTGAGTCGAGCCAGACGCTCCTTGCGGCGTTTTCTCCGCTTTCTCAGGTTGTTCTCCCGGATCAGCAGCAGCGCAGCCACCAACAGCAGCAGGACAAGGCCGACGATCTCGAGCGGGCCCGGGCTTCGCATGCGCTCTCCCAGCGCCTGCACCCATCCCCACCGGGGCTGTTCCTCGGGCGGCGTTACCGCCGGCAGTGCAGGCTGCTCGATTGCCCGGTACTCCCATGTAAGCGGAAGCTCGGCAATCTGCTTGCCCTCTCGGTCGGTAAATCGAATCTTCGGCGCAATCTCCTCGCCGCTTGTGTACTTGGCAGGCGCGACCAATTCTCCCTTGAGATCGGCCTTGGCCACGGTGGCCGGGCGGGTCAGCGAAAGCTCCTCGGAGGTAATGACCACCTCACCGATCGGTACCTCTCCCTCCAATACCGGGATCGGCCCCCTGACATACTGAGCCACCGGCATCACGGCGGAGGCGTAGTCGGCAAAGGCAGCGTCAAGCAGCGCCGCGGCATCCTCATATTTCTCATACTGCGAGGTGCTGCGCATGACAACGCAGATCAGCTCGGTTCCATCCCGCACGGCAAGGGTGACGAGGGTATGCCGCGCCTCGGGGGTCCAGCCGAGCTTGCCGCCGGTCGTTCCCTCGTAGTAATACTTGGAATTGACCAGCATGTGATGGTGGGTTCCCATCGTCCGCTCCTTGGGCTGCTTGTTGGTGACCGGGACGGTGTATTCGGTCGCGCCGAACAGCTCCCGAAACCCGTCGACACCCAGCGCCCAGCGGGTAATCAGCGCCATATCGTAGGCACTGGTGTAATGGTCGGCATCATGCAGGCCGTTGGAATTGACGAAATTGGAATCCTTCGCCCCCAGCTGAGCCGCCTTTTGGTTCATCAGCGCGGGGAAGGCGTCGAGACTTCCGGCGGTATATTCGGCCAAGCCGTTGGCCGCATCGTTGGCCGACTCGATCATCGTCGCGTTGAGCAAATCCTGCACCGTGACCACCTCCTCCTCGGTCAGGGCGATGTGGGTGCTCCCCCGATCGATCGAGTGGGTGGCCTCGTAGGTCATCGTATGCTTGTCGGCAATCGTACCGCCCGTCTCTTTCACATGCTCCAGCGCAAGCGCACAGGTCAGAATTTTGGTGATGCTTGCCGGAAACATCCGGTTGTGAGCGCCCCGTTCCAGCAGAACCTGGCCTGAGGCGGCATCCATGACAACATAGGTTTCGGAATGAATCTCAGGCAAAGGGGTCGCGGCGGTCGCGGGCAGCGCCGAAGCCGCTATTATAAGAGCCGCAAAAAATCCGGCAAGTCGTTTCATGTTCTACACTCCAACGTGAATATCAATTGAAGCTAAGTATAGCATAAAACGACAGAAAAAGGGTGAAAAAAACGGAAAATTGAGGATTTGAAATATTTCCCTTTCATCGGGTGCGGATTTCCACGTGAAGCTCACGCTTTTTTCGCGGCCAGCCGACGCGCAAAGGCGATGGCCATCAGGATATGGCAGCGGTTCACCGCTTGCCCTCTTTTGACGCGTAATCCTTCATTCCCTCAATCGCGCCGCCCGCGATGGCCCAGAGATAGAGGCCGGCCACCGTCGCGCAAGGGGAATAACGCCGCCGGTAAACCCCAAAGCGCTCCTTTGAAATTTCCTTGTGATGGTAGAGCATCCGCAAGCCCCTGCGAATCGCAAGATCCCCATAGCTGAGGACATCGGGGCGCTGCATCGAAAAGATCATCAGCATCTCGGCGGTCCATACCCCGATTCCATCCAGCGAGGAAAGAGCGCGGCAGACCTCATCATCCGGCAGGCGGGACAGCGCGTCAAGGTCAAGTCCTCCGCTTTGCACCTGCCCGGCGGCATTGCGGATGTAGGCGACCTTGCGGTACGAAATCCCGAACGCCTGAAGCTCCTGTTCCGTGAGCGCAAGAATCGTCTCGGGGGTCACCGCACCGAGCCGCCCGATGATTCTACCCCATATCGTGACATGCGCCTTGGTGGAAATCTGCTGTCCGACGATCGAATAGACCAGTGCCGAAAAGAGATCGGGATTTACCTCCCGCTCGATTGGGCCGATCGCATCGATTGCCGCGCCAAGGCGCTTGTCCTTTGCCTTGAGCCAGGAAATTTCCCGCTCGCCGTACTGAAAAATCATCCGTTTCTCCTCCAATGCTTCCACAAAAAGAAGGGTGCGCTGCAAGCCGTCGTTTTGCAGCGCACCCTCTCCCGTCTGTGCTCAGACGTTAAACCGAAACAGCACAACGTCCCCATCCTGAAAGACGTACTCCTTGCCCTCGGAGCGGTAAAGACCCTTCTCCTTTGCCGCCGCGATCGAGCCGCAGGCGATGAGGTCGTCGTACGAGACGATCTCGGCGCGGATGAAGCCGCGCTCAAAGTCGGAGTGGATTTTGCCCGCCGCCTGCGGGGCGCGGGTTCCCTTCTCGATCGTCCAGGCGCGAACCTCCGGCTTTCCGGCGGTGAGGTAGGAGATCAATCCCAGCAGATCGTAGCCGGCGGTGATCAGCCGATCAAGCCCCGATTCGGACAAGCCGAGCTCGTCGAGAAACATCTGCTTGTCCTCGTCGTCAAGCTCGGCGATCTCCTCCTCGATTTTGGCACAGACCGGGATGACCTGCGCGTTCTCAAGCTTGGCAATCTCGCATACCTTCTGATAATAGGCATTATAGCCCTGCCCCGCATTGGTGAGATCACCCTCGCTTAAATTCGCGGCAAAAATCACCGGCTTGGCGGAGAGCAGAGGGGCATCGTGCAGCAGCTCACGTTCCTCATCGGTCACAGACAAGCTTCTCGCACTTTTCCCCGCCGACAGGTGCTCCTGCATCCGCTCAAAAAACTCGGCCTCCTGCAAAAACTTCTTGTCGCCCTTGGCGGCCTTCTTGGCGCGGTCGATCCTGCGCTCCACCATTTCGATGTCCGAAAAGATCAGCTCAAGGTCGATGGTCTCGATATCCCGCGCCGGATCGACCGAGCCATCGACATGGATGATCTCGCCGTCATCAAAGCAGCGCACGACATGGACAATCGCGTCGACCTCGCGGATGTGGGACAAAAACTTGTTGCCGAGCCCCTCCCCCTTGGAAGCGCCCCGCACCAGACCCGCAATATCGACAAACTCAATCACCGCAGGGGTGATCTTTTCGGGCTGGTACATGGCAGCAAGCTGATCCAAGCGCCGATCCGGCACCGAAACGATTCCGACGTTCGGCTCAATGGTGCAAAACGGATAGTTGGCCGACTGCGCGCCGGCGTTGGTGATGGCGTTAAAGAGGGTAGACTTTCCCACATTGGGAAGCCCCACGATTCCTAATTTCATTTTGTCTTGTACCTGTCTGAAAGCCCTTGATATATAAGGGTTTTCACCTTTCCTTGTATTTTTTTACGCCCTTTTTACGCCCTTTTTTCATCGGTATACTCAAGGATTTGCGAAAGCATTTCCTATTCTTTCCTCGACTCGCATTCATCGTAGCATTCTTTCAACAAATGATAAGCGTGATTTGTCAAGGGAATGGTTCGATAGCTCTTTTCGGTTTTGGGCGGTCCCGTACGCCAGTAGCCTTGCTTGTGTCTATAGTCTAAAGATTTATTGACCGTCAATGTATGCTTTTTCCAGTCAATGGCATCCCATGTTAGACCGATCAACTCAGCAGTGCGCAGCCCCGTTTCCAAAAGCAGGGCATATTGCCGATAGTTGTGTGGCCGCTTTGCCGTTTCAAGAAACTGTGTCTGCTCTTCTACAGTTAAAAATTTGACATCATCTACTGCACGAACAGGCTTTGTGTAGC
>CAZVAV010000195.1:0-4853 GCA_964625135.1 uncultured Oscillospiraceae bacterium
CTGGTATTGGAAAGTAAAGCAGCGCAAGGGGGCGAAACGTGCCACGATTGCCTTACTGGCAGAATGGGAATTTCCACATAGTCCGGCATCTCATCACCTGCCTTTCGGTAGGATAGGGCTTATGCGGCTTTGCTTACCTGTTGCTGGGTTTCGCCAAACTCTTTCACGCTGAGGGGCGCATTTGCCACAACACGGGAGAGGAACACCTGACCGGTAGGCTTGGGAATACCGACCACGCTTTCACTGTCGTCAATGCAATCCAACTGGGCGCTTGAAACAGCGTAGTCATTCAGCAGCACGTCACAGTTGCCAAGGGCAATGTGGAGCATAGCGCGGGTTTGGGTTAGCTCTTTTTTAATGTCCATAATGAACCTCTCTTTGCTGTTGATAAAATCTCGCACAAATGGTGCGAGATTTTATAGTATAGAAAACTGCAATCATTGGCTGCATAAATTTTATGCTTGCTTATTGCTTATGTAAAGAAATTCGGGTATAATATAGGTAATATATATTTATGATTGGAGGTCACGGCTATGATGATAAAATCTTCATCCTCACTTCGGAACGATTACGATAACCTTGTGAAGCTCTCCAAGGAGCAGCAGGAGCCAATTTTCATCACACGTAATGGTGAAGGTGAGATGGTTTTCTTACCAATTGCCGCCTATGAAAAGCGCGAGGCGGAGTTGGAGCTGCTTTCAACACTGCTCAAGGCAGAGCGGGATCGCCTCGCTGGAGCGCCGACCACGACCGTAGCGGAGATGCGCAAGGAGCTTCGGGAATTTTATGCACAATAAAGAGTATCGCGTAGAACTTACATTGAAAGCACAAACCGATTTGCGGGATATTGCCGCCTACCATAAGCTTCAGGTTGGTCCGGTTTCTGCTGCCCATATTACGGATAAGCTGCTTGATAAGCTTGAAATGCTTGGCTCATTCCCTGATATGGGTGTCAATGTTCCCGCACAGCGGATTCGTGACGCGGGATTCCAAATGTTGATTGTAGATGAATACAACTGCTTTTATCGCAAAGAAGCAGAGCAGGTCATCGTTTACCACATTGTCCACGGCAGCACCAATTACATTAAAAATCTGTTTTAGCCCCAAGCCGTCCGATTAACCTCGGGCGGCTTGCTCATTCCTCTGCATCTGTGCCTCAAGGTCGCTGCGGCTGGTGGTAATCATGTCATACTCCATCTGCGTCGGTTGGAACGCCACGGAAATACGGTTGTGTCCGGCGCAGAGCAACCCCTCGCCGCGGCGGTTGCGGATAATCTGCAAGGCTTCTTCATCTGAAAGCCCCAGCACGTCCTTGACCCGCAGCGCCTCGTCCTCCTCCAATGGCAGGATGACCTTAATTCGGCTGTTGTTGATAATGCCCTTGCCGTACTTACCGCCTTCGAGGGCAAAAAAATCATTCAAATCCTGCGTGGCGCAGACAGCAGAGCCACCGTAGCCACGCATGATTTTGAAGATTTCCAGCACATAATCGGCGGCAAGCGGGTTGCTCGACGCACCGATCAGACACCACAGCTCGTCTAGCATCAACACCTTCTTCTGCACGCGGCTCTCTTTGCACTTGTCCCAGCAGAAGTCTACGGCGAGAAACATCCCCAGCGGGAGCAGGTCTTTGGGCATTTCTGAAATGTCCAGTACGATGTACTTGTTGCTTAAATCCACATTGGTCTGCCGTCCGAGGTTGGCAGCGGAGCCGGTGACAAACCGCGCTTGCGCCGTGGCAAGCCCTTTGGTTTCCGGCTTTTGCCGTAGGAGCTCGTAAAGGTCACTCTGGTCGGGCATCGGCTTCATGCCGCCGTCCTCCGCATACAGGCTGTCGTTGTCAAAGGAAATGCCGAAGCCTGTGCATATAGTAGAAATCCTCACCGTTGCGGTTCATTTCGTCCTTCATGTTTCATGCGGCACGTGCTGTTTTAGCGATTGATGGATTGGATTTCAAAAAGCATTCCGCCGTCATTGGCAAGTTTCGTGAGAGCTATATCAAGGCCGGGATTTTTGATGTGTCACTTTCAAAAATGATAGGCGATGCTTTTGATATCCGTGGGGATAGCGATTATGAGGATTTCTTTTTATTGCCCAAGGAAGAAATTATCGAGCAGCTGCATAATGCAGAAATATTTGTTGCTACTATAAAAAACTATATTGACACGAAGGCCGCCGAGTGATTTCGGCGGCTTTTTCCGTCCACAGCCGGCTTCTCATAATCCGATAATCCAAAACGGCCCGCCCGCCGCGGCATTTTTACGTGCCTCATTGAAGATGATTTTGGCATCCCATTCTTGCTGGCTTTTGCCGTAGCTCACCGGATCGGCAACAAGAATGCTGCCCTCCTCCGTCACGCCTCGCAGAACAATAAAATGCCCCGAGGTGGTAAAGTGCCCCGGTGCCATCAGCGCGACCACCAGCTTGCCCTCTCCCAGAGCGTCGATGACCTTTTGCGCATCGCCGATCCCCGCCCCCTCGACTGAAAGCCCAAATGCGGTGGCAGCTCCCGGAATCAGCGAATGATAGCTTCCGTTGCCCTCGCAGCAGCAGCCGTTCTCATAAGCCCAGTCCGCCATTTCCTTGGGGTTGATGGTGGTATCGGTGAGGGTGGAAACCACGATCGCCATTGCCGTTGGTCCGCAGCCGCCGTAGCCGATGGTCTGGGATTTGCCGTACATCTCGTTGCACCAGCGCTCGTCCATCTGATTGTAATACACAACCTCGCGTCCGCCGTCGGTAAAGGTCAGGTCGCCGTAATTGATGCCGGGCATGTCGCCGTCGTAGCCGGGGCTGTCGGGGTCAATGAGCTGAGAGTCCATGATGTTTCCGTAAAGAAACCTCGTCCACTCGGTCTTGAAGGTATCAAAGCCCTGCTTTTGCATAAGCGCCTCCTGCCCGATGTCCCAAAGGTCGATGTAAATGCGGGTGTGCAGGCAGGGCGGTTCATCTTCGCCGCTGTCATCGTACACCTCTGTCCAGTAGCTGTACTCGATGTTGTCCCGCGTAAGCTGGCGCACCGTGTTCTCACTGATGCGGTAGAGGTCTTGCTCGTGCAGCACCGAGGAAATGGCAATCAGCCAGTAGTTGTTGGTGTTGCCGAAGTTTTCCGTCACCACCACATCGTCATAGCCCGCCGAAAGGCGGGCTATGATTGCGTCCGCCTCTTGGCGGGTAAAGCTGCTGAACTGGTCGTACAGGCCGCTGACAAAGATCGCCTGCTGTGTCATCTTGGTAACGTCGGGGTCATCCACCGAGGGAAATGGCGACTACAAAGATAAGCCACGGAATCAGCCCCAGCCCGCTTGGAACGGTGCTCATGGCGGAGAGTAATAGCTTTAAGAACACGACATTCATGAGCATCATCACGCACATCGAGCCGTACATGCGCACCCAGCCTTTGAAGATATCCTCTGTGTTCTTGCTGCCGCCCATGCCAAATGCCAAAGGCGCCATAATTGTCAAAACGGCAAGAACCACATAGCGCTCACCGATTTCAAAGAAGAATTTTACGATCTGCCAAATGAGGATGATGCCGATAATGACCATCCAAATCCATGCGGCGTCGAATGGGCCCAGCATGGATTCGTCCGGCGTGTTGATTACCACGCTGTCGGGGATTTGCATGAGGTTCATCACAGTGCTGGTAATACCCAGCCCGATTTCGCAGATTTGGCGGCTTGCCACCAGCAGAAAGCCAAATACAAAGGTGCGGGTAAAGAGGATTTTGGGATCTTCGCCCTCGAAACCAATACCTGCCGCCATGGAGCGCATCGCCTGAAACGCCATGTTGCCCAACAGCAGCGCCCAACCGGTGGCAATGATAATCTGCACAATCTCGCCGGTGACCGGCGCATACTGCTCGAAATAGGATAAATCCATGTTGAACACATCCAGCAGGGCATTTGCCATGGCGTTGACGCCTTCGAGGATAAGACCATATAGCCAGAGCACCAGTCCCTTTAAGAGTCCTTCAAGAATGAGGATCACCGCCTTTCCGATTGACATTGTAGATTTTTGTCGATGAATATGATAAACTGAAATCATCACAAGCTAGGTGGTGTTGATTTTATGAGTGAAAATAATCATATTCAGTTATTTGAAGATAAACGCATCCGTACTGCATGGGATGAAGATAAGCAGGAATGGTATTTTTCTGTTATTGATGTTGTTGCTATTTTGACAGAGCAAGCTACGCAACGCAGCGCTGCAAAGTATTGGAGCGTTTTGAAAGTGCGTCTAAATAACGAAGGCAGTCAACTGACTACAAATTGTAGGCAGTTGAAAATGACTGCCGAAGACGGAAAAAAACGATTGACCGATGTTGCCGATACAGAACAGCTTTTGCGTATCATACAGTCCATCCCTTCGCCTCGCGCCGAGCCTTTTAAGATGTGGCTTGCACAGGTTGGTCGTGAAAGAATTGAGGAAACCATTGACCCGGAGCAGGCGATTGAACGCGCGCTTGAAACATACCAGCGCAAAGGGTATAGCGATGAATGGATTCATCAGCGCCTACTTGCGATCCGTGTTCGTAATACGCTAACGGACGAATGGCAGAAGCGTGGCGTACAAAAAGGCTTGGAATACGCGATTTTAACGGATGAAATTACCAAGGCGTGGTCTGGGCTTAACACCAGGCAATATAAAGGGTTAAAAGGGCTGAAAAAAGAAAACCTGCGAGACAACATGACCGTGGACTGCTCCCAGTTGAACGGACAGATAAAAAAGCGCCTAGTCGCAGAATAGCGAAGAATTACGCGGCCTTGCTCCGGATTTCAAACGGAGTGAGGCCGTTTTTGAGACCGCGAAAAACTTTGTGTAAAAGAGAATAGAAGTACTTCCTTTCAGGC
>CAZVAV010000196.1:0-4848 GCA_964625135.1 uncultured Oscillospiraceae bacterium
GTCCTTCATGCAAAGATGCACCGCGGTCGTCTTAAAGGCGCGGGGCAGCGCAAGAATGTTGGGCGTTTGGCCGACAAACTTCTTCTTGGCGTCCTCAATCGCCTCCTCAAAGGTGGCACGGGTCTTGAGACCCATTCCGCGAGCGATGCCCGGCTCTCTGGCGCCAACAATATAGATGGCGCTGGTGTTCATTTCGGCGATATGGCCGCAGCTCATCATCGAGAAGCCATGGAACGGGTGAAAGGCGTTGGCAAAACGGTATTGACGGATATATTCCTCTTTCGTGGCAAAATATTCGCCATAGCGATTCATATCTGGCAGCGTCTGCATGTAATCATGCTGGAACATCTCATAAAGCTCCCGAAGATAGGGCCAGCGCTCATCATGAAAATAGCCGTCGCAGATCGACGAAACGATAAAGACGCAGTGCTCGCTCATAATCCGCTTGTGACGGATGACCTGCGCGGAAAGCGCCTGCATCATCTGAATCGGGTTGGTGCCCATGCCGTTGCCATAGTGGAAATCAACCGGCATGCCAAAAACGATAATATCATACTTTTTCTCAGCCCAGTGGACATAGGTGCGCTTATCGGCGCATTCCCAGGAAAGGGGCTGCATCTCCTTGGCATAGCCCGAAAAAATCTTGATCTGACGGGACTTGGAGTCGAGCACCGCATCACAGCAGAAGAACTTCTTGCCCATCTTCTCTTCCATATACATGCCCTGCTGGTCAAACTTGCGGCGCATTTCGCTGGTGTTTGAGACGGGGGTAAAGTCGGGACGGTGCATTACCTCCGGCACATGGTGCGCGCCGATGCTGCGCCAGTGAGAAATTCCGGTGGCACAGTGCTTATAGCCGCCCGAATAAGCGCCATAGGGATTGCCCTGCGTGTGCCCGATCAGGATGGCAACGTCGGCGTCGTAGACATATTTATTCATGATGACGTGATCGCCATATTCGGTATAGCCAAGGTCGATCAGATGATCGTAATCCTCGCTGTCGTGGCTGGCGACCTGGCGGGAGGGATAAAATTCACCGAACAGCTCCTCGCCGAGAATGGCGCGCATTTCGGGAACTGTGGCGCGCGGGTGCAGGCCGTTGGAGATCAGCAGCAGAATGTCCTTCTTTTCCACACCGGCGCGGTAGAGCTCGTCGATGCAGGCGCGAATGGCAACCTTGCGGTGGCTGGTTGGCTGCAGTCCCCCCTTGACGATATCCGGGATGATAATGACGGCGGTGCTTCCCTTATGGGCAAGCTCGGTCAGTGTTGGCATACCGATCGGGTGACGAATGCTCCCGATCGTCTCTTGATACAGGCTATCCCAATCCTGCGCAAGGCAGGGTGGGTCGGCCACCGTCTCTCCGGGGACAAAAATATCGGTGTCCTCCGGAAGATTGGCATCCATCAGTCCGTTTCCGTATTCAAATGATAGCTTCATCTTTTTGCGCTCCTTTGTTTGCGTATGGTTAACCGTCCTGTTCCTGTTGAATTTCATTCTAGCATACCGGGCGCAGGCACGGTACGAAAAAAAGAACAAACGATTGCGTAGTTTTACAAGCGCAATCGTTTGGTTAATTTGTCGATTTTACACGGAATTTGATGTCAGATATTAAAATTGAGGGAGATACCTTGCTTTATATGATCTTTTTGTATAAAATATCAGAAAGATATCTGTAGGTATTTAACGCCAACGTTTGCTTTGATTCCAATTGAAAAACCAGCGCCAAACAGGCAAAATAGGGGTACAGAGCCCCTGATGCGTTCCCTTTCCCCAGTCAGAAGACCGGGGAAAGTGGGCGGATCAAATTTCCCAGAGAAGCAGATATGAAAAAGGTAAGGTATGGAGGAACTATACGATGAAAAAGCTTTTTCGAGGTTTCAAATCAGCGATTGCGTTGACACTCGCGTTAGCCACCACCGTTTCGATGACGGCCTGCGGCGGAGCAAAAAGCAGTGCCGCCCCCGCCGCTCCGGCTTCGAGTGCCGCAGCCTCCTCTGACGCAGCCCCCGCGGCTAAGGTTCCCCTGAAAATCAGCCATCACCCCTACATCCACGCACTTCCGAGCGTCTATGCGGAAGAAAACGGCATGTATGACAAATACGACTTTGAAATGACCATGTATTCGGGCGGCCCCACCCAGAACGAGGCGATTTCGTCCGGCGCTTGGGAGGTTGGCTCGACCGGTACCGGCGGCGCGATCCTCGGTGCTTCGGGCTATAACCTTAAAGTGATCGGCTTCACCTGCGGCGACACCAATACCGTTGACCTCTGGGTTCGTCCTGACAGCAAGCTGCTGCAGGCCGGTCAGGACGACAAGGGCATCTACGGCAAGGCCGACGACTGGAAGGGGATGAAGATCCTTTGCCCGACCGGCACCTCCTGCCAGATGGTGCTCATCGGCACCCTCGAGCATCTGGGCATCTCGCAGAACGATGTTGAGGTCATCGACATGAGCGTGGCGCAGTCCTATCCCGCGTTCAAGGCCGGTGAGGCCGATATGGTCGCCCTCTGGTCGCCCTTCGGCTTTGCCGCCGAAAAGGAAGGCTGGGTCAAGGTTTCCTCGGCCAAGATGCTTGACATCATCCTCCCCTGCCTGGTGGTCGCCACCGAGGACGCCGTAAAGAACAGACCCGAGGTCGTTCAGGATTGGCTCCAGACCTACCTCGATGCCGGTGTTGCGCTTAATGATCAGGGAACCGAAAAGACCTCCAAGCTGCTCTTCGATTTCGAGAAGCAGGAAGGCATCAAGATTGACGACGAAGCCGCCGTTCTTGAGGTTGAGAACCGTCCCTTCCCGACCATTGAAGAAAACAAGGCCCTCTTCCTTGAGGATGCCAACGGCTCCTGCGAAGCAGAGCGGATTCTGCTGACCTTCGCCGACTTCATGATCTCTCAGGGCAAGCTGACCGAGGCCGACAAGCAGCGTATGATTGACAACAACTTTGTCGACACCTCGTTCATGAAGAACATCAAGTAATCCGGCATCAAGGAGACATGCGTCTGACTCGAAGGATGATGCGCATGTCTCCTTTGCTCTCTAAATAAAAGCGGAAAGGATGATTGACGAGCATGACGAACGCAAAGCCAAACCAAAATCCGGGCGGCGTTGCTTTTGGCGCAGCGGTTTCCGAATCGATCCGAATCGAGAACCAGAATCGCGCACGGGAAAAGCGGCAGCTCTTTTTCATCTCGCTGACCAGCGTGGTCATCTGTCTGCTGGTCTGGGAGATCGCGGTGCGCACCGCGCTGATTAATCCGAAGTACTTATCGTCCCCTTCACAGGTTTTCCAGAGCTTTATTATCAAATTTTACGACCCAAAGCCCGACGGGGCCATTCTGCCGGTACACTTCTTCTCAAGCCTCAAGCTCGCGCTGGTCGGCTATCTCGCGGCAGTGGTGGTCGGCATCCCGCTCGGACTGGTCATGGGCTATTCCAAGACCTTTTTCCGTCTGGTC
Source organism: uncultured Oscillospiraceae bacterium (assembly GCA_964625135.1). Taxonomy (GTDB): domain Bacteria; phylum Bacillota; class Clostridia; order Oscillospirales; family Ruminococcaceae; genus Yanshouia. Next base: position 3,460 of record CAZVAV010000196.1, read on the forward strand.
AACCCGATCTTTGAGATCATTCGCCCGATTCCGCCCATCGCCTGGATTCCCCTCTCGGTTATCTGGCTGGGCATCGGCACCACCGCAAAGGGCTTTATTATCTTCCTTGCGGCCTTTGTCCCCTGTGTGATCAACGCCTATACGGGGATACAGCAAACCAATCCGACGCTGATTAACGTCGCCAAGACCTGCGGCGCAAACGACTGGCAGATCTTTACCACCGTCTGCGTGCCGTCGGCTCTTCCGCTGGCCTTTACCGGATTGCGGGTTGCGCTGGGTAACTCCTGGTCGACGCTGGTCGCCGCGGAGCTGCTTTCGGCCAAGGCCGGACTGGGCTATATGATCCAGCAGGGTCGCTCGCTGGTGCGCCCTGACATCATCATCGTCGGTATGCTCTCGATCGGCATCACCGGCGCGCTGCTTTCCGCCTGCCTGAGCCGGGTGGAGAAGAAATTTGTGAAAGGCAGGAATACAAGATGACCGCTAAAAACAGTAAGCTGCGCGATCTGGCGTTGTCGGTCATCTCGATCCTCTGCCTGATCGGGATCTGGCTCGCCCTTTCCTTTAGCCGCCCCGACTTTTTCCCCACCCCACAGATGACCTGGGCACGTTTTATCGAGCTGATCGAATACCCGGTCAGCAAGGTCTCGATCCTCGGACATGTCTGGGCCAGCCTACGGCGTGTTGTCGTCGCCTTCTGCTATGCCATTGTGCTTGGCATTTCGCTGGGCATCGCGATGGGCTGGAACAAGAAGGTTCGCGCCGCCATCGAGCCGATCTTCGAGTCGCTGCGCCCGATTCCCCCGATCGCCTGGATTCCGCTGGTCATCCTGTGGTTCGGCGTCGGCGAGTTTCCGAAGATTCTGCTGGTCTTTATCGGATCGTTTATTCCGATCGTCCTCAATACCATGACCGGCGTCGCGCTGGTCGACCCGATGTACCTTTCGGTCAGCCGGGTCTTTAAGGCCAACACCCTGCAAACGATGTTCCACGTCGTGCTGCCCGCCTCAATCCCCGCTATCTTCGCCGGCATGAAGGCGTCGCTGAGCAGCGGCTGGATGGTGGTGGTCGCCGCCGAAATGATCGCCAGCCGATCCGGCGTCGGTTTCCTGATCACCCGCGGCAGTGAAAGCTATGACGTCGCCCTGATCCTCTGCGGCATGATTCTGATTGGCATCGTGGGCGCGCTGCTTGGCGTTGTGCTGACTCTTCTGGAAAGGTGGCTCTGTCCGTGGACAACAAAGAAAGAAAAGTAATGCTCCGGCTCGAGAACATCGCCAAGTCGTTTTATGCCCGCCACGAGGTCTTCGATGCGGTCGGCGACGTCTCGATCGACGTTTATGAGAATGAATTTCTAACCATTCTGGGCCCCGGCCAGTGCGGAAAAAG
>CAZVAV010000197.1:0-4827 GCA_964625135.1 uncultured Oscillospiraceae bacterium
CTACAGCAGCCCTTCTCCCACCCTTGACCCCGAAGGAAACCACCCCACAGGAGCCGTTGGGCAGATATTTCTGCGCCAGTCCATGATATTTGTCACCGGGCAGACCGCAGTACTTTACCCAGGAAACCTTGGGGTGGTTTTGGAGATATTCGGCAACCGCCTGACCGTTTTCGCAGTGGCGAGCCATCCGGACATGAAGGCTTTCCAAGCCCAGATTCAGCAAAAAGGCATTTTGCGGGGACTGTGTCGAGCCAAAATCCCGCATCAGCTGCACCGTTGCCTTGGTGATGAAGGCGCCGCCGAGCCCAAACCGCTCGGTATAGGTCACGCCGTGGTAGCTGTCGTCGGGGGTAGTGAGGCCGGGGTATTTGTCGGCGTATTTGATCCAGTCAAACCTTCCGGAATCGACGATGCAGCCGCCGATCCCCGCGCCGTGACCATCCATATATTTGGTGGTCGAGTGGGTGACGATATCCGCGCCCCACTCGAAGGGGCGGCAATTCACCGGTGTGGCGAAGGTGTTATCGATGATCAGCGGAACGCCGTGCGCGTGGGCGGCATTGGAGAATTTTTCCAGATCCAGAACGGTCAGGGCGGGGTTAGCAATCGTCTCGCCGAAAACCGCCTTGGTGTTGGGTCGAAACGCGGCGGCCAGCTCCTCCGCGGTGCAATCGGGATCAACAAAGGTAAACTCGATGCCCATCTTGCGCATGGTAACCGAAAAGAGGTTGAAGGTGCCGCCATAAATGGTAGAAGCCGCGACCACGTGATCGCCACAGTTGGCAATATTAAAAACGGCATAAAAATTTGCCGCTTGACCGGATGAAGTCAGCATCGCGGCGGTGCCGCCCTCAAGGGCGCAGATTTTAGCCGCGACCGCGTCATTGGTGGGGTTTTGAAGGCGAGTATAAAAATAGCCGCTCGCTTCCAGATCGAAAAGCTTCCCCATATCCTCGCTGGTGGAATACTTAAAGGTGGTGGACTGGATGATCGGGATCTGGCGGGGCTCTCCGTTTCCGGGGGTATAGCCGCCCTGCACGCAGACGGTATTGATCTTGTAGTTGCTCATTGTGATTCCTTCTTTCCGATTGAAATTTTAACAACACTGGATATCATTGACCCTCAGGTGATCTCATCATTACGTTGTGATGATTATACCACCTGTGATATCCACGGGCAAGCAAAACAAATCAGAATGACAGGAGAATTCATTTTATGAAGCAGAAAAATAAAACGCAGCCTTCATCCGTCGCCCGGCACCCGCAGCATCCGGTATCCGACCCCGATGTGGGTTTGGATATAGCGAGGCTCGGAAGGAACCGGCTCGATTTTTTTGCGCAGCGTAGCCATAAAAACCCGAAGCGAGGGGGTATCGCTGGCCAAAACCGCGCCCCACACCTCCTTGAGGATAAAATTATGGGTGAGCACCTTGCCGGTGTTTTTTGCCAGCAGGCAAAGCAGCTTATACTCGATCGGTGTGAGGTGGATTTCCCGCTCTCCCAGATAGACGCATCCGGCGGCGTAATCGATTCGCAGCTCGCCATTCTGGTAGACGCTCGATTCCTGCCCAGCTTTTTCGCTGTCGAATCGAACCCGGCGCAGCGCGACCCGCAGGCGGGCGAGCAGCTCGTCGACCGAAAACGGCTTGGTCAGGTAGTCGTCCGCTCCCGCGTCGAGCGCCGAAACCTTGTCGGCATCCTCCCCGCGCGCACTGACCACAATAATCGGGGTATTGGTCCAGCTGCGCACGCGTTTGATGATCTCGATCCCATCCAGATCGGGCAGCCCCAAATCAAGCAGAATCACATCGGGGTGGTGAGAAACAGCATCGAGCAGCGCCGATGAGCCGGTTTTCGCAAGACGGTATTGATACGATTGTGTCTCCAGTGTGATCGAAATCAGGTTGCTGACCGCCGTATCGTCCTCGACGATCAGAATCTGGGGTTTATTCATATGGCTGCACCTCCGCATAGGGTAATGTAAAGACAAAGCTTGCGCCGTGCGGCAGATGATCCCGCACAACAATCGAGCCGCCGTGCGCCTCGACAATCGATTTGCAAAGCGAAAGACCAAGTCCCAGACCGCGGCGTCCGTCTCCCCGGATATTATCCGCAGTGTAAAACATGTCAAACAGCTTTCCCTTTGTTTCGTCCGGCACGCCGGGGCCGTCATCGGTCACCGAGACCTCCACCCTTCTCCCCACCCGGTGAGCCGAGAGAAGAATATGAGAGCCACGGGGCGTATACTTCACCGCGTTGTTGAGCAGGTTGACAATCACCTGCACGACCAGCCCCGCATCCATTTCGGCCATCAGCAAATCGTCGTCAAGCTGCGCCGTAACGGTATGCTCGGCGGATTTTTTATCGAGGTGGCTCTGCGCCTCCCGAAACACGTCGTCGAGCAGCTCCGGCTCAAGCTTCAGCCGCATGGCTCCGTTCTCAATCCGGGTAATCGACAGCAGATTTTCCACCAGATTGACCAGCCAGACCGAATCCTCATAGATATCGGCATAGAGCTTGCGCTTCTTTTCAGGGCTCAGCGCGTCGGCACTCTCGATTAAAATCCCCGCGTTTCCGCTGATGCTGGTCAGCGGCGTGCGCAGATCGTGCGAGATCGCCCGCAGCAGGTTTGCCCGCAGTGCCTCCTGCTGCGCCGCGGCCTCGATCTGCTGCTTTTCGCTGCGCAGCCGCTCCTTTTCGAGCGCAAGGCCGCATTCATCCAGCATGGCCAGCATGAGATTTTTTTCAAACGAGTCCGGCTCCGGGTAAGAATCCCGCATCGGAATCGCCGCGACCGCCAGCGCGGCGCTCTCCCCCCGCACCGCCAGATAGAGACAGGCCGAGCCGGGCAGGGTGTTGGTTGCGGCGCCCGCATGCTTATTGTTGCGCAAAACCCATTCGGCCACCGTACGCTCCGACGAACCGAGAAAAGGCTTTCCATCCTCCTTTTGCTCGGCCGGATACACACGCGGCGCGGACAGAACACCATTTGATGAGGGGTATAAAACAATCGGCCGATCCAGCAGCCGGAACAGCTGCAACGCCGTCACCTCAAGAATTTGATCCTGATCCTCGGCCTTTTGCAGCCGCTGGCTGGTTTGCAGCAGCGCCTCGGTGCGGTAGGCCTTGCCCGCCGCGAGCTGTGCCTGATTTTTAATCCGCATCGTCAGCGTACTGGTGAGGATGCTGGCAACCAGCATCACCAGAAAGGTGACGGGATAGCCGGGATCGTAGGCGAGCAACGTAAAACGAGGATCGGTAAAGAGGTAGTTAAAGATTACAACGCTTGCCAGCGAGGCCGCCGCGCCATATAGAATCTCTCCTGTCCAGACCGAGGTAAGCAGCACGCCAAGGATATAAACGGTGATGATATTTGCATCGCTGAGCCCGGCCAGATCGAAAAGCCACCCCACCATTGTCGCCAGAGCAACGTTACAGACGGTTTTCAGGCAATCGACCCAAGAAAAGGAAAGGGAAAGTCTGGCGCCAAAGACCGAGGACTCCGGCCGATAGACCGGCTGCTTATCCGGGATGATATAAACATCGAGATCGGGCGCGAGCTCGGTCATTCGGTCGACCAGCGTGACCTTGGAAAAGGGCTTGCGCCAGTGGTTGGTTCTGCCCAGCACGATCTTGGAAACGCCGCTGACCCGGGCATATTCTGCAATCTGAACCGCGGGATCGTCTCCGTAAACGGTGGCGATTTTCGCGCCGAGCTCCTCGGCCAGCTTGAGATTGGCGCGCAGCCTGCGCAGGCTTTCTCCGTGCAGCTCACGGGTAGAGGGGGACTCGACAAACAGCGCGGTAAAATCGCTGTGAAACGCCTCTGCCATCCGGGCGGCGGTGCGAATTACCCGCGCGTTCGACGGCGCGCTGGAAAGGCAGATCAGCACATGCTCGCCCACCGCCGGCGCGCTCCGTCCGTCGGCGGAGCGGGCGCTGCGGTTGAGGCGATCCGCAGTGCGCCGCAGGGCAATTTCCCGCAGGGCAGCAAGATTTTCGGGGGTGAAAAAATGTTCCAGCGCCTGCTCGGCCTGCTTTTCCCGATAACTCTTTCCCGCTTCCAGTCGCTCGATCAGCTCCTCCGGCTCAATGTCGACCAGCTCAACCTGATCGGCCGAGTCAAAGATGCGGTCGGGAACCCGCTCCCCCACCACAACGCCGGTGAGTGAGGAAACCATATCGTTGAGGCTCTCCAAATGCTGGACGTTCATCGTCGTGTAAACATCGATGCCCGCCCGCAGCAGCTCCTCGATATCCTGATAGCGCTTTCGATGGCGGCAGCCCTCCGCATTGCTGTGAGCCAGCTCATCCACAAGGACGAGCTGGGGTCGGCGGACAAGCGCCCCGTCAAGATCGAACTCCCGCAGCGTGATGCCCCTGTAGGAAAGCGTAAGCGGCTCCAGCCGTTCGAGACCCTCCAGCAGCTCGATCGTCTCGGGACGGGTATGCGGCTCGATATAGCCCGCCAAAAGGTCTACCCCTGCCTTTTGGGCACGGTGGGCGGCGTCGAGCATGTCGTAGGTTTTCCCCACGCCGGCCGCATAACCGAAAAAAATTTTCAGTCGACCCCTTACGGCCGCCTGCGTCGATCCAAGCTCCCGCAAAAGCCGGTCTGGATTTGGCCGTCGATCGGTCATTGCCCCCACCTCACCTTCATACAGCCTTAGTATAGCATAAAAGCGTATGATAATGGTGTTTTGGTTTTTCCCGTGATGTTAAGAGGACATAAAGGCCGCCGTCTTTGTACAATCTTAATACTCCCTTCCAACCCTTAACTGAGCGTTAATTCAAAGTATGGTATCCTAAGTAATACGATAGAAGGGGG
>CAZVAV010000198.1:0-4802 GCA_964625135.1 uncultured Oscillospiraceae bacterium
ATTGTTTGGCCTACCCTCCTGACGTTTTTGGAAAGAGCCCCAAAGGCTCTGCCTTTGGAACCCGCAAACCTTTGAAAAGGTTTGATCGAAACTTGATTCCGGCGTGCAAAGTCGCTGCGAAAGCATTACACCTGTCCCGAATCGACGAATATGGCTCCGGCGGGCTGTGTGGCAAAGCGCTCGCGCAGCTTTTCCGCCCATTCGACCAAGGCGAAGCGGGTCTCATAGCCCGGTGAGGCCGAAAGTGATTCGATCCGCTGCTCGACCTCGGAGGCCTCCTTGGCGGTGGCGGCGGGGATACAGAGCGGCGGGTACATGACGCACCACCAGTTGTGGCCGCCGCCGTCCCCGATGACCACCCGCAGCGCGGTATATTCTCCGGCGGGAAGGGTAATCCCATCGTCATAGGTACGGGTATCAAAGTACATCCGCGCGAGGCTTACCTGAACCGCATGCTCATCCCCCGCGGTACGAAGCGTCTTTTCGGCAGTGCGCCCGATGTCATCGAGCAAAAAGGAGGCAAAGCGTTCGGCGGCCTCTTCGCTTTCCGCCGCGCCGAGCATTTCGGAATATTCGCTCAACAGCGCGTCTCGCACCAGCAGCTTGTTCTGCTGATCCTGTGCGGTGTCGGAGTTGGCGACAATGTGCAGCCGCAGCGTATCGCCGCGCACCTGCTCGCAGCGGTCAAAAAATCGCGTGGCGGCGGTGAGAAACATGGCAAGGATTAAAACCAGTGCCATCGCGAGGGCGGTGGCGTCGGCACGAATCTGGGAGCGTTCGATTTTGTCCATTGAAAAAACCTGCCTTTTCTGTCGGTCTGTCACCATCAGAATTGGCAGGTTTTTCTTGTTTTATACAAATAAAATTCCGGCATCGGCGGGCTCGGTCAAATAAAACCGGCTGGTGGGAAACTGCCCCGCCAGCACCGCTATGACGCGCTCGGCCTTTTCGCGTTCTGTAAAGATTCCAAAGACCGCCGTGCCCGAGCCGCTCATGGCCGCGCCCATCGCGCCGTTTTCCAGCAGCACCGCCTTGAGCGCGGCGACCGATTCGATCTCACAGCACAGCTCAAAGGCATTGCCGCAGGCAGCGGCGACGGCGGAGAGCTCCCTGGCCAGAAGCGCCTGCTCAAGCGCCGCGCAATCCGGCTGGAGGGGGTGCTTCAGCGCGTCAAATCGGGCGTATGCCTCGGGGGTGGAAATTCCCTCGGGCGGCTTTGCGATCACCAGAAAGCAAGGTGAAAGGGCGGGCAGCGGCGTGAGCAGCTCACCGATCCCCTTGGTGCGCTGCGTCCCGCCCGTCAGGCAGAAGGGAACGTCAGCCCCCACCGTGGCGGCAAGGGCGAGCAGCCGCTCATGGGAGAGAGGCTCTTTGAACAGGGCGTTCGCCCCGGCCAGCACACCGGCGGCGTCGGCCGACGCAGACCCCAGCCCCGCCTGATACGGAATCCGCTTCCGCAAATCGATCCGCAGCCCAAAGGAAAGCGCTGTCTCCTGCAAAAAAGCCTCCGCCGCCTTCACGGCGGTATTGCGGCGGTCGGTGGGCAGCAGCGGGTCGTCGCAAACCAGCGTGACGCGTGGCTCTCCCGGCGGCAGGGCGGTCAGTGTCAGCCGGTTCGAGAGCCCGATGCTCTGCATCACCCCAAGCAGGGTGTGATAGCCGTTTGCCTGCCGTCCGGTAATTGCGAGGGTCAGGTTGATTTTGCCGTGCGCCAGAAGCGAAACCCCGCCCCTTGGCAGATCAGACATGGATGCCGCGCTCCCGCAGGAACTCCTCGATCCGGTGCAGCGCCTCGGTGAGATGCTCCATCGAATAGGAGTAGGAGATGCGCACATAGCCCTCGCCGCAGGCGCCGAACGCGTCGCCCGGGATGACCGCCACCTGCTTCGACTCCAGCAGCGCCTCACAGAAGGCGGCGCTGGTCATGCCGGTGATCTGAATCGACGGGAAGACATAGAAGGCGCCGCGCGGCTCAAAGCAGCGCAGCCCCATTTTGTTGAGCCGGTCGACCAGCAGGCGGCGTCGCATGTTGTATTCGTCGCGCATTTCGATGATCGCGTCGTCGCAGCTGCGCATCGCTTCAATGGCGGCCATCTGGCTGACGGTCGGAGCGCACATAATCGCAAACTGATGCAGCTTGAGCATCTGGGAGATAACCGGCGCGGGCCCGCAGGCGTAGCCGAGACGCCAGCCGGTCATCGCATAGGCCTTCGAGAAGCCGTTGACGACAATGGTGCGCTCCCACATGCCAGGCAGCGACGCAATCGAGACATGCGGCTCGTCGGTGTAGGTCAGCTCGGCGTAGATTTCATCCGAAAGCACCATGATATCGGTGCCGCGCAGCACCTCGGCGATCTCCTCAAGCTGGGCGCGAGTCATAATACCGCCGGTGGGGTTCGACGGGAACGGCAGAATCAAAAGCTTCGAGCGGGGGGTAATCGCGGCCTTGAGCTCTTCGGCGGTCAGCGAGAACCCGTTTTCCGCACGGGTGGCAATCGGCACCACCTTCGCCTGCGACACCTGCGCGATCGGGCCGTAGCAGACAAAGCTCGGCTGCACGACCAGCACCTCGTCGCCGGGATTGACCAGCGTGCGGATGCACATATCAATCGCCTCGCTGCCGCCGACGGTGACAAAAAGCTCGTTGTCGGGGGAGTAGGAAATGTCAAAGCGCCGCTTGAGATAGCGGGAAATTTCCTGCTTAAGCTCCTTGAGACCGGCGTTTCCGGTGTACCAGGTCTTGCCCTCCTCCAGCGAGCGGATGCCCGCGCGGCGCACCGGCCACGGCGTTTTAAAGTCCGGCTCGCCCACGCCGAGTGAAATGACATTGTCCATCTCGGCGGCGAGATCGAAAAAGCGCCGGATGCCAGACGGCTTGACCTCCTGAATTGTTTTGGAAAGGATTTTTTGATAATCCATCAAATCCTCACCTCCCGAATATCGCGCTCCGCCTCCGCGAGGATGCCCCGTTCCTTATAGGTCTTGAGCAAAAAGGTGGTTGCGGTCGACTGCACCCCCTCCAGCGGGGAGAGCCGGGAGGCGACAAACATCGCGACCTCCTGGAAGGTCTTGCCCGAGACGGTCAGCGAAACGTCGTACGCGCCGCTCATCAGGGTGACCGATTCGACCTCCTCAAAGCTGGCGAGAAGGTTGGCGATGTCGTCAAAGCCCATCTTGCCGTTGAGGACGATCTTGACCGCGATCTGGGCGGTCACATAGGAGCGACCGGCGCGCTCCCAGTCGACAATCGGCTTATAGCCCTTGATGACGCCGTCGTGCTCATATTGGGCGATGGCGTGCTCGACCTGCTCGGGGGACAGGCCAACCGCGGCGGCGATCTCCTCGACAGGCATTCTCGCGTTCTTATCCAAAAGCATCAAAATAGGATCCATCATGATTTTCCTCTTTTCTTTTCAGTTAACAGAATGATTCCCCATTTAGAGGAGCCGTACGCTCTGTGCGGTAAAATCATAACCGCAGGGGCCGATTTTGGGGAGACCGAGCCGGTAAAGGTCGGTGGAACGAGCCTCCAGCTCGGCAAAGGCAGCGCATCGCTCGTCGATCCGCCGCAGGTAGGCCAGAGAATCCGAAACTGGGAGCCGTGCCGTCTGCTTCATGCGGGTGAGGATTTCCCGCCCGCGCTCGTTAAAGCCGAGCACCCGAAGATAGGGTGCGCCGAGATCCCCGGCCGCCAGAGAATCGGGGAGACCGAGGAAGGCCGAGGCGATCACCCGGCGGATGCGCGCGGCGGTGTACCGCTTGGATTTTGCCAGCGTGTAGACCTCCGCAAGCGAGGTTGCCTGCCGGATGGCGGCATAGACGCGGTTCTCCAGTCCCTCCGAGAGATCCGGCACCCGGGAAAGCTCCTCCGGGATCAGCCTGCGCAGCACGCCAAACACAACCGGGTCAAGCGCTGCTTCGTCGAAGGGGGCTTCTCCCGCCGAAAACGCCTCCTGTAGCGCGGCGAGCGAGGCGGACGGCATCAGCTCCGCCGCCGCGTCGATTCCGCCCGAGCGGATCAGCGCACGTAAAAAGGAGGCTGACGCGATTTCTCCCGACGCCTCCTGTCCGTCGTGCCTTGCCCCCACCCGGGGGACGGCGAACGGAGGAATTCGGCTGCCGATGCGGCGCAGCTGCCGGATGTACTCGACGGCGAGACTGTCGTTGGGAGAGGCGAGCATGTCGGCAATTTCGTCGCCGCACAGCTCGCTGACCGCCTGCTGGCGGGCGCGGGCAAAGGTCACGCCGGTGGCCAGCAGCTCGCTTTGCCGCTCGCACACCGCGGGGGAGTCGACCGCCTGCGCGGCGGCCCCGAGAATCGAAAGGTAGCCGGACTCGCTGCCAAAGGACAGAACATCGACGCATCCCATCCCTTCGGCGATGCTTGCGGCGCCCAGTGCAAAACGCTGCGCGGTCGCCATCGCAAAGGGAAGAGGCAGCTCCAAAATCAGGTCGGCGCCGCCCGAAAGCGCCGACCTGGTTCTAGCTCGCTTCTCCGCGAAGGCGGGGGTTCCACGCTGGGTGAAATTTCCGCTCATAATCGCGGCAACATGGGTCGCGCCTGCCGTGCGGGTCTGCCGGATCTGGTAGGCATGTCCGTTATGAAACGGATTATATTCCGCCGCGATTGCTGCAACCGTCATCATGGCGCGTCCCTCCTTTTCTCCGTTTTCTCCCGTTTCCCCTTGAACTTTTGGAAATTATATAATATTATAGTATGGAACGATATCCTAGTCAAGAAATACCGCCTTTCATCAGCGCTTTTCGTCGGCGGTGTAAAAAGTTACGGAGGTTGCGATTCC
>CAZVAV010000199.1:0-4776 GCA_964625135.1 uncultured Oscillospiraceae bacterium
AGCAATATGGCGAGAAAAAGGCTGCCCCGGCTGCGGCGGCGCCGTTTGCGTGGACGGGGCGCTTCATCATGCTCCTGCATTGGCATTCTTGCGATCCTCCTTAACTCTCAGTAACCACCCTCGGTGAAGGGGCATAGTATGTAATAAATTATCAATGCGAGGTGGAATTGAAGTGAACGGTAACAATGGCTGCCTGTGGATCATCATCATCATCATCCTTTTGTGCTGCTGCTGCGGCGGCGGATGGGGAGGCAACAGCATTGGCAACAGCTGCGGCTGTGGCTGCAACAACAACGGATGTGGCTGCAACAGTGGCTGCGGCTGTGGCAACGGATGCGGCTGCAACAATAACTGCGGCTGCTGCTGCTAATTCCTCTTCCTGCGGCGTAAAGATCCGGCGATAAGGAAAGCGGCTCCCAACAGGGGCGGCCGCCCGATTTCGCGGCAAGATGAGCGCGGCGGCGATTGTAGGCCGCTAAATACGCTGGAAACCGGCAGATTTTGGGCGACAATTCACCACAGCGGAAGAACGTCTGCTGCAAAACGAAGGTTACTTCGTTTTCGGCAGGCGTTTTGCCGTGATCGGATGCGGACGAGCCGTCATCCTGCCCTGTACCGGATGCGCGACGGTGTGGGTAAAGTATTCGGTAACGATCAGATCAATCGCCACATCGTAGCGACCGTGCCAGATGCGGTCAACGAGGCATTTCTTATAAAGAATCAGCGCCTTGCGGCCGGAAAAATTTCGTAAAAAGCGGTCATAATAGCCGCCGCCGTAGCCAAGCCGGTAGCCGGTGCGGTCGCAGGCCAGTGCGGGCACGATGCAGAGGCAGCCGCTCCAATCGGTGAGAAGCCTAGCGGGATCGGGCACGGGCTCAAGGATGCCAAAGGCGCCCGGCTCAAGCTCCTCCCGCCCGTTGATCAGATAAAACTCCATCTCACGGGTTCCGGGGACACAGCGCGGCGCGGCGACCCGCTTGCCGTCCTTTAAGGCGCGGGCAATGATCTCCTCGGTTCCGACCTCGATGGGGGAGGAGATATAGATGAGCAGCGTGTGGCAGCGCCGGTAGCAGCCCAGATGCAGAAGGCGTTCGGCAATCCGATGATCCCCCGCCCGTTTTTGTCCGGCGGTCATCGAGCGGCGCAGCTCCTTAAAGCGCAGCCGCAGTGTGTTTTTGTATTCCTTGAGGTTGACGGGAGGTTGGGTCTGCATCAATCGAGCACCAGCGAAAGAACGGGCGCAGTCCCATCCTCGCGTTTCCTTTCGTTATGATACCAGTAGGTCATGGCAAACGGCCTGGCATCCCGCTCGCCGGGAGCGGCGGGCAGATCAAGCCAAAGGGCTTTTCGGCCATAGCGGCGGGCAATGGCGGAGAATACCGCTTCGTCGGGGGCGGGGAAGCCCCATTCCTTGATCAGAACAAGCTCCTCTGTGGGATGGCAGACGGCGTACCCCTCCTGTCCGTTGACAGAAAAGAGCAGCGTTTCGCCGCCGAGCAGCTCGGTTTCCCGCTGCTGGTAGGCAAGGGCATCGGCATCCCACCGGCCATAGAGGCGGCTGCCCTGAAACAGACCGTCGCGCAGCCGTGCCAGCTGTTCTAAAGAGGCAGGGCAGAGTGAAAGCGCCTGCCCCAAGCCGGGGTCGGGGGCAATCCGCTGTGCACACCGGAAAAATTCGGTATGAAAGCCTCTGGAGGCATAAAAATCGAAAAGAGAGGGCTCCGCCGGGACAAGCACCGAGAAGGCCAGACCTTCGTCCAAAAGGCGGCGGTGCGCCTCCTCAAGCAAGAGGGTGCTCAAGCCCCGGGAGCGAAAATCGGGATCGGTCGCGACTGCGTAGAGATACCGGCCCTCGGTGCGCTTTTGCCCCGACCAAAACGAAATCGGAAGCAGAAACAGCATCGCGACGGGATCGGGATGTGGGGAGAGCCGGGCGAGCAGCGTCTGTTCGGGGATAAAGCGATGCGTGAAGAAGAGGGAGAGATACGCGTCCGAATCGCCAAATACCCGCTTCCAGAGCCGCGTCAGAGCCGGACGATCGGCAGGAGAAGCGTATGTGAAAGCAGGGGCGCTCATCGCTTCTCAACGGCGGCGTACCGTTCGTACATCATCGCCGGGCGGTAGGATTCCTTCGCGCGGCGCAGACCCTCTTCGCCAAGATCGTCCTCGCGGTTGATATAGGTGTATTGGGAGAGCTCGTTTTTCACAAACTGCTGATTGATCATCGGATAGCAGCCCTGAATCTCCGCGAATGCCTTTTCGACATGCACGACAAAGGTGTCCTCGGTCGAGGGGCTGCCGAAGGTGAAGGCCACGACCCGTCCACCGGCTCGCAGCAGGCCGCCGACCAAACCCTGCTCAAAGTAATGCTCAAAGGCGCTCTTTACGGCGCAGGCCTCCCGTTGAAGGCTGTGAGTCTCAAAGCAGCTGTTGTCCTTGCACCACTCGACGCTCATCGCCCACGCGTCCTGAAGATTCTGCTCGGTGATCCGTTCATAGCTCCAGTCGGGATTCAGCTCGATAAAGCGGTTAATGTGGTTGCGCTTGCCATGCAGCTTTTTTCCGGCAAGGGTGGCAAGGCTTTCCTGCAAATAGAGGTAGTCAAAATTATCCCGGATCGGCTTAAACTGAAAGCGGCCGGGAAAAAGCGCTTCCATCCGGTCGATCCCCTCGGTGGGGATGCCATAGAACGAGAGGGGCATGTCGTTTTTCTTCGCATCCTCCTCGATCAGCAGGAAGGCAGCCTTCCAATCCCCGGTTCCGGCGGGATACATATAGTGGTGAGCGACCGAGCCGCTGCGCGGGATAACAAACCCGTCGAACGGGGCGATCCGCATGGTGTAAGCCTTTGACCAGTTATACAGATTGGCAAAGGTAAATTCGCTTCCCCGCAGATTTGCGGCGTGAAAGCATTTGCTGACCCATTCGCGGTCAGCCATCGTAACTTCTTTGAATTCCAGCATAATTCCTCCGGGAGATTATTTCGATGTAATGAAATTGAGCGCGGCGGCGGTCACCGCTTTGGCAATTTCATCGATGGGAAGCGGCTCCTGTGCCGTGTCGGCGCAGGAAATCACCGTCCAGCCAAGCCGCTCGGCGGCAAAAAGGGCCGAACGCCGACAGGCGGCGAGATAGGCGGCATTCGCCTCGTGCAGATCCTTTTTGGATCGATCCCCGTGGTAACGCCGTTCGATCAGCCTTTGGGATGCTGCGGGCGGCATGTCGAGGTAGATCACGCCGTCCGGGGCAGGCAGCGCGAGCAAACGATACTCGTAATCGGTCAGCCAGTGAAGGTAGCTTTCCCATTCCTCTGGGGGAAGCTTGCCCATCTGGTGGCAGAAATTTGAGGTGGTGTAGCGGTCGGCCAGAATTACCGTGCCTGCCAGATAGTCTGCCCGCCACGACTGCATAAAACTAATATAACGATCGAGCGAATAAAAACTTGAGGCGGCAAACGGATTCACCTCATCGAGGGTACCAATTTCGCCATTTAAATACATTTGAACCAATGTCGACGAGGGGTTTTGATAATCCGGAAAAGAGATGCATCGCACCGGATAGCCGCATTGGCTCAGAGCTTGGCCGAGCAGCGCCGACTGGGTTGCTTTTCCGCTGCCGTCAAGCCCCTCAAGGACGATCAGCATGAGCTTGTTCCGTCCTTTCGCAGATAACGCAGCCGCATTTCCGCGGTTCTTCCACAACTCATTTTGCCCTCGGGACAGGGACCCGAAACACAGGGCGGGCCGCTCGATTCAAATAAAATCGGCGCGACCTCGCGAACCAGAAAAAGCATCTGATCGGCGACCTCGCGGATCTCCCACTGGGCGCGGGTGCAGCAGCGATGGTGGAAGAAGTTATAGAGGCTTCGTGCATTCATCGTGACCACCATTCGGGTCTCACAGGCGTTGGGCAGTACAAAGCGAGCGTCCTCAATCGCCATTTTTTCGGCGCGGGAGGCCGCTTGCTTCTCGTTGACCCCTCCCGCCAGAAGGTGAGCCAGATGCTTGCTTTTCAGAATGCCGGTGATCTCCTCATAGCTGTCCGCCGCCGCCTGCATCGCCCGCTCATAGGCGGCGCGCGCCCCTTCGTCCGCGGCGATTTCGGGCGGAACGACATATTCAAACGGTGAGAGCCGCACGTAGCGCTGGCTCTGTACACTGTATGACGCAATGCGGTGTCGTGTGATCTGCGCGAGCAGCGAGCGGGAAACCCCCTCGATCGCAAAGGTAAAGCTGACATGCTCGACCGGACTTTCGTGGCCAAGTCCCATGAGCATATGAATGAAGCTTTCGGTTTTTTCCTCGGTGAGCCCGTCGAGCAGCCCCTCGACCGTCTGGGACGAATAACAGAGCTTTGCGGCGGCGGCGACCACCCTTTGAGGCTCGGGGGTGTGACAGAGCAGGGTAACCTTGGGCATGGCAATTCCTCCGTTTCGACAAATTCACGGGGGAGCCCCCGCGAAAAGCGACAGGATACAGCGTAAATACGCAATAATACCACTCTATAGTATCGTTTTGGGAATGACTTGTCAAGCGCGTCGAAAGCCGAATCAAGAGCCGAAGCAAGGAGAAATTCGGTGCGGTTGCGCAGGGTTTGCCTTTGCACGCTGTTTTGAAGATGATCCCGTTCAAAGAAATTTAAGGAAATCAAATGCCGCTGTATGGTGAAACATTAACAAAAAAGAATGAAAGCATTACGGCAAATCGACAAAAACAAATCTACCTTGTGATTTTTTTTGAGTATTTTTGTGAGTTTTTGTCACCCGCCGGTAGAATA
>CAZVAV010000200.1:0-4772 GCA_964625135.1 uncultured Oscillospiraceae bacterium
AGTTATTCTATCTATTCCAACCGACTCATACATTTTCAAAAGCCCCGTAGCCCTTCGGTTAGCGTTCATAGGGACATTTTATGACCACACCTTATGTAAATGGGCGGGCAGCGGGAGCTGCCCGCCCTAACGCTGTTTATGCCAACAGTCTTAAAATATCTTCTTCGCTCCTGATTGCCGGTGCGATGTGCGGCTCTTGCTCGCCGGGCTGCATTGGACTGTCCATAGCGCCGATGTCGCGGTAGACGATCTTGATGCTCTGCATGGCACTGTGGGAATACTTAACTGAGCGTTCTCCAATTTCAATGCGCTGAATAAACAGCCGCAGCAGCTCCGGGGTCAGCTCGTCGATGGTCGTGTAGCGCTTCGCCTTTTCAATGAATGCGTCCACATTGGCTGCCGATGCGTTCAGCTTTTCCAACCGTGCTTCCTTCTCCGGGATGGCAATCTCCAGCGTTTTCTGCTCGGCGTTGTAGTCAGCGGAGAGCATACGGAACTGCTCGTTGGTCACGCGGCCGAGAACATTGTCCTCGTAGAGCCTTTTGAACAGAGATGACAGCTCGCCGCTCCTGCGGCGCATGGCGTCCAGTTCCTTTTGCAGACTGTTAATCTCCCGCCGCAGCTCCAGTGTATTCTTCTGGTTGATGTAGGCAGCAAACTGACACTCCTTCAGCCGCGCGAAGTGCGTGACCCGGCGAAGGTCGTCCAGCACCACCTGCATGAGATCCTTCTCTCGAATATGGTGTGGGGAGCATTCCGCCTTGCCGCGCTTGCCGTAGGTGTAGCACTTGAAACAGTATTGCGATTCCTTGATCGTGCTTGCCCGGTGTAGCACCATGGGCTTGCCGCAGTCGGCACAGAAGGCGAGGCCGGAGAACATGTTCGGCTCGTCCATATGCTTGGGCGTGCGCTTCTTGTGCTTGCGCACATCCTGCACGATGTCCCACTGCGACTGTGTGATTAAAGCCTCATGGGTGTTCTCCACCATCACCTGCTCATTCTCCGGCTTGCGGATGAGCTTCTTGTTCTTGTAGGACAGCGAGGTAGTGCGCAGCCCCGGCATATGCCCGAGATAGACCTTGTTGTCAAGGATGCCGGTCACGCTGCTGCCGCACCACGCATACGGCCTTGTGGTGTCCAGCCCGACATGGGATGCGCCGGTTTTGCGGTAATAATAGTTCGCCGGCGTCAACACCTGCTCCGCTGTGAGGATGTGGGCAATCTGGCTGGGACCCTTGCCGGAGGCGCACAGGTCGAAGATGCGTTTGACCACTGCCGCCGCTTCCTCATCCGGTACGATGTCCTTTGAGTCGGCAGACTTCTTTTGGTAGCCATACGGCGGTCTGCCGCCCAATCGCTCGCCGCGCTCTGCCTGCAGCTTTTTAATGCTGCGCACCTTCTTGCTGGTGTCCTTGGCATGGAGCTCGTTTGCCCAGTTGCGGATGGGGTTGAAATCGTTGCTGCTGGCCACCAGAGAATCCACGCCATCGTTGACGGCGATAAAGCGAACGCCCTTTTCGGGGAAGTAGAGTTCTGTGTACTGTCCCACCTGCAAATATTCGCGCCCCAGACGGCTGAGATCCTTGACGATGAGTGTGGAGACCTCGCCGCGCTCAATCATGGCAATGATTTTCTTCCATGAGGGACGCTCGAAGTTGGTGCCGGAGTAGCCATCGTCAGCGAGGAACATGGTGTTGTCGAAGCCGTTGTCCTCGGCATACTTTTCGAGGAAGAGCTTTTGGTTGTGGATGGAGTTGGACTCACCCTGACGCTCGTCCTCCTGGCTGAGTCTGCCGTAGAGTATATTATATTTTTGGCTTGCCATAATTTTTAACCTCCTTCATATTGGGGCAAGCCGGTACGGGGTACGCACAGTATACCGCACCGGCTTGCACAAGTCTATTGGAATCTCAGGCACTATGGGCCTCTTTTGCAAGGTCGGCATCGATGAGAGACAGCAGCTTGTCCGTGGGTGTGGCGCTGGTTTTCGACGGAAACACGGAGGTCACCTGAAAGACCTTCCCGCCGATGAGCATCTGCCGCTCACTGACCGCGTGATCGTCTTTCTGCCAGTACGCGGTGTCTCGGAAGCTTGTGGCGACCGAGCCATTGCCGTCGTCCCGCAGCACGGCGCGTTCCGGGCAGTAACCGCCCAGCATCCCTGTTTCTCTGTATTCCTCATATTCAGTTCTCATAAAAAACCTTTCTGCCGTATTCGGCTGTATCATTTACATCATGGTCATGGTGAAACCGAACTGTTCCTGCGCGTCCTCGTAGTCAATGCAGTTTTCCGGTTCCTGCTTCAGTTCATCAATAAAATCGCCAAGATTTTGATCGTTAAGCTGTTCGTGGTCGGCGTTGGCGATGGCGTCCAGCAGCAGATACACGCCAGCGAAGGACAGCGCCGTGAGCGCGGCCAGCTCGGTGATGGTCTCCAGCTCGTCGTCCTCGCTGACGCCCTGCTCCAGATATTTGGCATGGTGCAGAATTTCGTCGGTGAGTTTTCTGCCCTGTCTGGGCGCGGGTGCATCGACTACCGGCGCAGACTTTGGCTTTAGCGCGTCACGCTGCCATTCCCAGCCGGTGGTTTGCTCCGGCTCTTTTTTCTGCTCTCTGTAATCGAACTCCAACTGCATGTTGGCCTTGGAGTACCTCTCACCGAACAGCCGGTCATCACGGCAGGACTTGCCGTTGGGGCAGGAGTAGGTGATGGTCTTGCGCGTGTCTGACCACTTGACGAAGTATCCTTGACGCTCCATATTGAAAATAAAATCCTCGCGGGTTTTGCTTTTGACCATGGCATCATCGATGGCCTGCTGGAGCTTATCCTTCCAGCTGTCACCCCTTGCCTGCGCCTTACGCTGGGCGCGGCTGGGTGTTTTGCTGCGCCCGAAGGTATAGGTGGGCAGTATCTCAAACCCATGCGCCTGACAAATTTCATCGGAGGACAACCGCAGCCTGCGAATGGTATCGGGCGGCTGGTGCAGCTTTCGACCGCTTTCGAAGCTTACTGAGTTAATGATGAGATGGGAATGGATGTGGGGTGCGTCAGTATGGGTGGCGATAAGGACTTCGTAGTCCGGATAGTTCTTCCTGGCAAACTCGCAGGCGATCTCATGCGCAGTCTGCGGAGAGATGTTTTCTCCCACCTTGAAGCTTTGGGTGTAGTGATAGAACTGAACGTCGCCTGTCTTTTTGTGCTGCGCCTTTGTGGAGAGGAACTCCGAGACTGCCGTTTCAGCGCAGCAGTTCTGTCCGGTGATAAGGCGATAGCCCTCCGGCAGGAGCGTCTTGCTCTTTTGGCAGGCATACTGGATCACGCCGCGCAGGGTGAATGCGGATTGCTTTTTGTAGGGAATGTAGTTAACGGTCGCCACGCGGCACCTCCGTGATTCCGAACAGCTTCATCATCTGTCTGCGCCGGTCAATAATAATCGGTGCGGATGGCTGCTCGTGTTCTACCGCCTGTTCCGGCGGCGGTGGCAGTTCACCCACACCGCAGAGCACCGTGAGCCGGCCAAAGATACCACCCAACGCATCCTTGGTTTCACTCAGATCGACTGCTCGGAGCTGTCCCATGTTGGCGCGGACAGTCAGCTGGTTCAGGTTGTTGCCGATGGCTTTCAGCTCCCGTGTGAGCTCGTGGAGACCGTCAATTACAATAATTTCTTTGTTGAAAATTGCGTGCCGGATGAAATCCGACTTGCTCATATTTGCTTTTCGTGCCAAAGCCTTCAGCGCCTGCCGTTCCTTTTCGGTGGCCCTGAAGGTTTCAAATTTGTCTTTCATTCAAGCGTTCTCCTTTCAGAATAAATGTTTATCCTCGTCCCGTCGGAGAGCAGGGGGTTCCTCAAAGGGGGACTGGTCCCCCTTTGAAGTTGCGCCGCCGGCAGGCGGTAACAGCACTTCCGCAGAAGTGCTCGCAACAAAAAGTGGGCACGGGCTTCTGCCCGAAAACAGGCGAGGCGTGGGCGTATATACGCCTGCTCTGCTCGCCCCACCCACGGGGTGGGAAAGCTCATAACTCGCAGCCCTGTCCAATGAGATTCGGTAAAATTGCAGAGAAAAGAAGAATGCAAGGATGCAGCCTCCTTAGGCCGTTACATCCTTACATCCTTGACCGGGCAGCCGCCAGTACCAGCGTTCGCCCTGCTTCTCGGAAATTACACCGAGATTCTTTTTCGCAATCATCAGCGTCCGCTGAGATACGCCTAACTCCGAGGCTCGCTTCTGAACTTCTTCTGCAGGCGTTGGTTGGGTGAGCAATTCTTGCAGTGCCTCCTCCATCAGAATTGTTTTGGTCTGCACCGTGCCGCTGCCGGAGAGGAGCTGCTCCACGGTCGTGTCACAGCAGCCCTTCCAATGGAAGCCTGTGTCCGGGTCAAGCTCGAACGCAATGGATGCGCCCTCCGGCGCGAGACTGCTTTTGTCGTGGGCAACAATACGGATGTGCGGCTCATCCTTCAGCCTGCCCACCACCAGAACGCTTCGCGCCGCCGCGCGGAAGTCGATGGAGCCGAGACCGCGATAAGACGCCTTCTGTCCCTGCATCTTGTTCATGTGTCCGATGAGAATGACCGCGCAGCCTGTTCGCTCCGCCATGGCGCACAGCCGTTTGAAGATGGGACGTATCTCGTTGGCGCGGTGCATATCCACATCACTGCCAAGGTATGCCTGCAGTGGGTCGAGCACGATCAGCCCCGCGCCAGTTTCCCGAACGGCGGCCTCCAGCCGTTCGTCACTGAGCGTTAGCTCTTTTTTGCTCTCGTCGA
>CAZVAV010000201.1:0-4752 GCA_964625135.1 uncultured Oscillospiraceae bacterium
ATGACGCTGGGGCTACTGGCGCTGCTCTGCTCCTTCGTCCTCCCCGCGCTCGCGGCACCGCTCTTTGTTGCCTGCCGCGGGCTGACGCTACTGCTGATTGGCGTGGCGCGTATTTTCTCATCGCTCCCGTTCGCGCAGATCGGCATCTCAGAACGCTGGCAGGTTTCCGGGCTGCTCGGGCTGTTGCCGTTGGCGGCGGTGCTGCTGGCGCACCGTCCGGGGCGTGAAAGCATCCGGGCGGCGCTGCTGGGCTGGTGCGCCGTTTTTCTGAGCACATCGCTGATCGCCATGCTCCTGCTTCACCCCTTCGCCGAGCTGATCCTTCTGAAAAGCGGAAACGCCGCCGTGACCTACGGCACAAGGGCGGTCATCCTCGGCGCGCCTGATGATCTCTGGGAGGCGGACAGCCTCGCCGACGCGCTGACCCGTCTGGGGGTGCGGCAAATTGACGGGGTACTGCTCGCCGATTCTGACCGGGTGGAGCTTCCCCTCGTACAGCTGCTCGACCGGTTCGAGGGGGAGCGCCGTGTCGCCGCGCCCGATTCCTTCGCGCTGCGCCGGTTCTGCAACGCGGCGGATTTAATCCCCTGCCGGCTGCCTGAAGAAACGCTTCTCTTCGGCGCGGCGCGAGCCGTCCGCGAGCCTACGGGCTGGCGCATCGCATTTTCCGACGCATCCCTGTTAAAATCCGAAGAGGAATGTGTTATAATAGGAAAATACAGTCGGGCGCTGCCGCTCGGCGAGGAAATTTTACACTGCCGGATTCGGCTGGAGGAAACCGATGATTCTGCAAAATGAAGAGGCGGTCAAAAGGGAGCTCTCCCTGAGGGAACCGCGCAGCGTCTATCTGCTGGTTGGGGAGGAAGCCGCCCTGCTTTCGTTCTATCGCAAAAAGCTGATTACACAGCTTTGCACCGATGGAGCCGACCCCGACCGGATCGACGGCAAGCGCCTTGATCTGTCCGCCCTTGCGGACGCCGTCTCGCTCCTTTCGATGTTTGGCGGTCGCCGCGTCACCGAGGTGACCGGATTTGAGCCGGAGCAGCTCTCCGATGCCGACTGCAAGGCGCTCTGTGGGCTGCTCGGGGAGCTTTCTCCCGATTCCACCCTCCTGCTCGTCTGCGAGCCGAGCTCCTTCGACCTGAAAAAAGGGAAAAACGCGAAGAAGCTCCACGCCGCGGCCGATGCCGCCGGTGCGGTGCTCACCCTCAACCGCCGCACCCCCGCCGAGCTGCGCGGCACCCTGCGGAATCACTGCCAAAAAAAAGGCTGCGAGCTCTCGGGCGACGACGCGAACCTGTTGATCGAGCGGTGCGGTGACGATCTTTCGACGCTGCGAAACGAATGCGACAAGCTCTGCGCCTTTGCCGACAAAAAGCCGATCACCGCCAAAATGATCCTCTCCCTTTGCGCCGGAACCCTCTCAGCCGATCTTTATGCGGTTGCTCGGCTGATGCTGCGCAAAAAGCCGCAGCCGGTGCTCGACGAGATCAATTCTCTGCTGCGGCTGCGTCAACCCGCCACGCTGATTCTTTCCAACCTCGGCATCGCCTTTTCCGACCTTGCGCGGGGCTGCGCCGCCCGCTCGGCGGGCAAAACCGGCGGGGAGCTTGCCACGGACTTTTCCTATCGCTTTTCCTGGAAGGCGCAAAACGCCCTGCGGGACAGCGCCGGGCTTGACGCCAAGCGGGTCAACCGGGTTTGCGAAATCCTCTGCGAAGCCGAAACCACGCTGAAAAGCGCCGCCTGCGACGAACAGGTGCTGCTCGAGACGGCGGTTGTCCGCTCGATGCTCGTGCTGCGGGGGGAACCATGCTAAAGGTGCGCCGCCCCATCGTCGTCGAGGGGCGGTACGACCGCATCCGGCTCGCCTCGGTCATCGACGGAGTGATTCTCGAAACCGGCGGCTTTCGGATTTTTAAGGACAAGGAGCTGCTCGAAGCGCTGCGGCATCTGGCGGCCACCACCGGGCTGATTCTGCTGACCGATTCGGATCAGGCGGGCTTTCGCATCCGTAATTTTCTGCGCGGGGCGCTGGGAAAGGACGCAAAGCTCACACAGGTCTATATCCCCGGAATCAAAGGAGTCGAGCGGCGCAAGACCGCACCCTCGGCGGAGGGGCTGCTCGGCGTGGAGGGGATGGACGAGGCGGTGCTACAGCAGGCCTTTCTGCGAGCCGGAATCGGCTGTGACGAGGTGCGCGAGCGCAGCGACATCACAAGAGCCGACCTGTTTGACGCGCGGCTGACCGGAGCACCCGACAGCGCGACGCGGCGCAGGCGCTTTTTGCAGAGCCTTTCGCTGCCGCCACGGCTCTCCACGTCGGCGATGCTCGATCTGCTGGGCACCCTGTTGACCCGTGAGGAATTTTTTTGCCGGGTTGCATCGCTCGATGACACCGGGGAGGAACCGTCATGCAGCTGACCGATCTGGGCTTTCTGTTTTTACTGCTACCCGTTTCGGTGGCGGTCTATTACTGCGTCCCCAATCGCAAAAAGCCGCTGGCGCTGCTGATCATCTCGGTCTTTTTTCTCTTTTTGATCGACCGACGCAGCTTTGTGGTGGTTGGCAGCTCGGTGCTGCTTGACTGCCTTGTCCTAAACGGAAAAAAAGCAGAAACGAGCGCTTTTGGGCTGCTCGATTTCTGCATTGCAAAGCACGCCGTGCTGCTGATTCTTTTCGGCCTGCTGCTCCCTCTCCTTGGAGGCATCACGCCGATGGTCGGGACGGTCATCCTTTCCCTCTCGGCGATTGATCTGCTGGTTGACATCCGCCGTGGGATGCCGGTTCCCTCCGGCGTCGACTATGCGGCGGCGGTTTTATTCTTCGGGCGAATTCCCTTCGGGCCGGCGGGACAGGGCAAGCAGCTGCTTTCCATGCTGCGCAGCCCCGTTTCCTCCCTTTCGGGCATTGGTCGGGGAACGATGCTGCTGATTTCGGGTGTGGCCAAGCAGGTGATCCTCTCGGGGGAATTCATCGCGCTGTTTCGCACCCTCTCCCACCTGTCCTCCGACCGGATGGCGCTGGCAACCGGATGGCTCTACGCCCTTTGCTGTGCGCTGGGGCTCTACTTCGTCGCTTCCGGCTTTAGTGACATTGCGCAGGGTCTGGGGCTGATCTTCTCGCTTTCGCTGCCGCGCACCGTCTATTACCCCTTGCAGGCGCCAAGGCTTCGGGAATATCTCTACCGCTTCAATATGCCGCTGGAGGATACCCTCTATCATCTGTTCCTGCCACAGCTGCGGCGGGAGGCACCCGGACTTAAGCCCTTTCTCGTGTCGGCACTGATGCCGCTGCTGCTCGGCTTTTTCTTTGATCCGTCCGGCTCCTTTCTGCCATGGGGGCTGCTGCTGTCCGGACTGCTGCTGCTCGACGGGGCGCTGCTTCGCCATCTGCCGGTGGTCTCGCCGCTGCTCGCCCGCGTCGTGACCTTTCTGCTCACGCTCCCCGCCTACCTGCTGCTTTTGCCGGTCGGTTTAGAGCAGCGATTCACTCTACTCGGAACCATGTTCGGAATCGGCGGGCCACAGCTGGTCAACCAAACCACCTTCTATCTGCTGCGCTCCAATCTTGCGCTTCTGCTGATCGGGATTCTGTTTTGTTCCAGCCTGTTTGATCGGCTGGGCAGGCTCACCGAGCGGCAGTTTCCCCAGCTCTGGTGGATCGCTTCCGCAGCGGGGCATCTCGCCCTGCTGGTGATCGCAACATCCTTTTTGCTCTGGAATGTGAGGTGATTTTCGATGCTCAAGCGTGCCGTCTCGCTCTGCCTGATCGGAGCCATTCTGTTGGTCAGCCTGTTCACCGCAGCCTCGGCGTTCTCCCGTGGCTCGTTTCCGGACGGACTCTTTGGCTTGACCGACTGGGCCAATCAGGCGGTCAAGCTTCGACTGGAGCCTTACGACCGGCTCTCCCAAATCGCGCCCACCCTGCTGCTCAACGCCGGCGCCAAGGAGCAGGACGGCATCTTTATCACCGAAAACTATCTGCTTGAAAATATTGCACCGGCCGATCCGCTGCTGATATCGGAAAACATCGCGGCGATCGACGAATTTCTCACCCGGCACAATCTTCCGGCGGTGCTGATGCTGATTCCAACCGCATGCGCCATCAAGCAGCAGGAGCTTCGCGCCAACGCGAGCCTTTTTAACCAGAAGGCGCTGATTTCCGACGTCTATGCCGAGCTTGCGGGTCTTGTCACCACCATCGACGCCTATACCGCCCTTTTCTCGGCCAAGGATCAGTATACCTACTACCGCACCGAATCCAATCTCACCGGGCTGGGCGGCTACTATCTCTACAGCGCCCTCGCGCCCCGGCTCGGCCTTTCGGCAAGACCGCTCGACCAGTTTGAGATTGAGCATCTGGAGGCCGATTACTATGGCGACCTCTACCGCCGCTCGAACTATAAGGGAATCCGCTCCGACCTTGTGACCCTCTACCGCTTCTCCCGCTACGACCGGCAATATCTTCTCTCCCACACCGCCGTGGGGGAAACCAAAAACTACTACTCCCTTTTCCCCACCCATCTCGCGGCGCTCGGCTCCCCAGCGGCGGCGGTGCTGGGCGGGGTCGGACAGCGGTTGGATCTTTCGGTTGTCTCCCCCTTTGAGGAATCGATGCTGATCTTCGGGGACGAGACGGCGACCGCCTACCTCCCCTTTCTTGCCGTGCACTATGGCCATGTGACCCTGGTCGATCTGACGCAGGCAACCGACGAGCAGCTCGCTGCCATCCAGCTCGACGATTACAACC
>CAZVAV010000202.1:0-3694 GCA_964625135.1 uncultured Oscillospiraceae bacterium
CTCGAATACTTTCAGGGCAAGCTGGCGCTGACCCCAAACGATTTCTTCAAGCTGCGCGCCCGCTACCGGGCGCTGGCCTTCACCGTCTCGGGCTACTCGTCGGCGACGGTGCTGAAGCAATTTCAGGACACGCTAGCCGGGGCGATTGAAAACGGCACGACGCTGGAGCAATTCCGATCTGACATGAACGACTGGCTCAAGGAACGCGGCTATCGAGGGGTGACCCCCTATCAGGCCGAAAACGTCTTTCGCACCAATATCCAGACGGCCTACAACGTCGGCGCGTACCAAGAGATGCGTTCCCCCGCCGTGCTGCGGGATCGCCCCTACTGGATGTATGACGCGGTGGAGGATTCCCACACCCGCAAAAGCCATCTGGCCATGAACGGGCGGGTCTTCCCGGCGGATTCGCCGGTCTGGGACACCTGGTACCCGCCCAACGGTTTTCGCTGTCGCTGCTCGGTCGTCAGCCTGACCGAAGCGCAGGTACAGCGAATGGGGCTGACGGTGGAAACCGAAGTCCCACAACGGGTGGACATCGGCAGCGGCTTTATTTCGGTACGGCCCGACCGGGGCTTTGGGTACAACCCGGCCACGGTGGCGTATCAGCCCGACCTTGAGGGCTTCCCGGAATCGCTGAAAGCGGCCTATGAGCGGCGGGAGGCAACCAACGCCGAGAAATCGCCTGTATGACGGTTTCGCTATCATATGCCCGTATACCCGCCGCACTTATCCCGCCCCGATTTTCACGCGTTTTCACGCGGTTCCTGACGATATTGCAAAGGACGGATGAACCATGAAGCAAATTGTGCTGTCCACCCTCCAGCCGATCGACGACGCGCCCGATGTTTTTGACATTCTGCCCCTCGGATTGGTGCATAGCTCGAAGGGTGACTTCGTGGTCGATGCCGAGAGCTTCGAGGCCATGAAGCGGGCGATGGAGGGCAAGGGCGTCGACGTTGTGGTGGATTATGAGCACCAGACACTGTACGGACAGGAGGCTCGAGATGACCGTCTCGGTCAAGCGGGACGTGATTGAGGACGACCGCTACGGCGTGTATTCTCCGATGTTCGCCCGGCTTGGGGCGGCTGCCGCCAACTGGCCGGATGGACTGGTTTTCAATCTGCTGCTTGATGGGGAAACCGCCCTCTGCTACGACGGCAAGCCCTTCTTTTCGACCGCCCACCCGATCAAAAAGGGCGTCACGGCGTCCAACCTCGGCACCGCCAAGCTCTCCTCCGCCAGCTACGCCGCCGCCCGCGCGTCGATGATGTCGCTGGTCAACGAGGAGGGAAAGCCCCTGAAGATTACCCCAAGGTGGGCGGCTAAATGCTCAGGGATATCAACATCAACCTGTCCGACGGTGCGCTGGCCACCGTAACGAGTGCTACCGGCATCCATGCCAAGATCGGCGCGTCTCCGATTGTTTCCGCCGATGCCATTGTGATCCGCAGCTCGATGAGCGTCCGACGCATCCGGGAGCTGCTGGGGTTCTCACCCCTCGCCGATGCGGTGATGGACAGCATTGAAAATGGAGCCAATCTGATCTATTGCCTGCCGGTGGCCGCATCCACGGCGGGAACGGTGTCCGACGTCTCGGCGGACGCGACCGGCGGCGGCACAGTGGCAGTGACCGGCTCTCCGAACAACGCCTATCAGATCGTGGTCAGGGTGACGCAGGCGGGCGGGCTCAACGAAGCAGCTGTTCGGGTCAGCCTCAACGCTGGGAGCGCGTGGGGCGAGGTGCAGACGATTCCCTCGGGCGGCTCTCTCACGCTTGAGAACACCGGCTTGACCCTTACCTTCACCGCCGGGGAGGAGACATTTCCGGATGTCGCCGCCTCGCGCAGCCGGGTATACAGCCGCCCAAGCAGCGCCGCGTCGGTCTCGGGATCAGCGCCCCCGGCGGCAGCCTCCGGGTTTGTCACCCCCGTGACGCCGGGAATCGACGCTGCCTGTCGGACAATCTGCCCCACCCCAACGTTGTACTTCGCGCCCACCTCCGCAGCCGTCGCCGGAACGCTCGCTGTCCCATCCGCTACCGCGAACGCCTCATCCGCCGTGAATCGCAGCCCCTCGGCGGTCAAAAAAACCGCGCCCTTCGGCACGGTTGTCCCGCTGCTGCCCGTCACGGTCAGCGTCACCCCGGCGGCAGCGCCCACCTTGCGTGTGATCCCGTAATAGGCACATTTCTTGTCGATGTACTCGCCGCTCGTCTCGTCCGGGTAGACCATCGGCAGCAGGGCGTTCAATCCCGCATAGACCTTCCATATCTCGAGCGCCGCTGGGCCAATCAGCGCGTCGGTGTAACTCCCCTCGCGGGTGTCAACGTCAACCTCCAATGCGTCGAAAATTCGCCTTTTGATGACTTCCGGTGTGATATTTTCAAACATCGACCCTCACCTCCCCATAAACCGTTTCAATGACGCAGCCGATCCGAATTATCCCGCCCTCAAACGTTACCTGTACCTCCCGGACATCGGTAATGTAGGGGTTTACCAGCAGGCATTCGCGGACATACCGCGCCGCCTCCGCTTGCTTGAGCTCGTCGGTATAAGCCGTGCCGATCAGATTTTCGCACTCGTTTCCGTACCCCCAAGTGTAGACCGCGAACCGGTAGCGCGGCACTTGCAGCACCCGATAGGCCCATGACAGCACCGCCTCGGCTCCGGTTACAAAATAAGGACTTCCGCCCCGCCAAACCGCCTTATTTTCTTTGCGATCCCATGCGGTTTCACGGTATAGCGGCAATTCCGCTGCTTGCGCCTCAATTTCGGGCTGGATCACAGGAAGCAGGCTCATATTCCCACCACCTTACACAAAATGATAAAAGCCTCCCCGTCCGGGGTAAGCATTGCCACCCGGTCACCGACCGCCAGTTCCCCCGGCAGGTGGACGTTCATTGCAGCCTCGCCGTTGGAAAACGACTTCCCTTCCCCCAGCGGCGCGAGAAAGTCCGCCGTCCCCTCTAGGCCATCCGCCGTGACCGCCCGTGTGCGCGGCAAGAGCCGCGGATCGATCAGCAGGTCAGCAGCGTCGAGCAGCAGGTCTCCCGCCTGCACCGTCAGGGGATACAACGAGACAATGACCCCGGTGCGCACAAAGGGCAGCGCAAGCCGTCCGGCCTCGCCGCCCATCACCCCGAGCATCGCTCGATAAGGATTATCTTCCAGTGTTACCCCCTCCTTCCTGATTGGCATTGTTGTGATCCTTCAGGTTCTGGATCGCCTGCTCATACCCCGCCACACCCGAGCCGCCAGAGCCGCTCAAGCTCTCCCCCGCTGCCTTTTCATCCATAACCGCGTTAAGATTCAACACAAGCTTGTTGGTATAAACCCCGTTCTTCCACTGGTGGGTGTCCGAATCGATGAAGAACCGCCCATACAATCCGGCGGCCTGCATCATAACCGATCCACCCGAAACGCAAGTCACATCCCCCAAACAGTTGACCGATATCTTTTGCTCCGGCTGCGACGCTTTCAGCAGGTCGGATACCTTTGCCGCCGCATCCTCGTCCTTTTTTTGCTTGACGACCTGCTGCATTACGCCGTAGATCGCAGCGCTCGCCGCGTCGTCCTTTGCGTAAAGCAGGTTTTCATTTTGATCGTAGACCGCGACCCGGTTAACAATCCTCTCGGCGCTTTCGGTCGTCGACGCGTCAATCAGATTTGACCCGCCCGTAACCAATAGGAT
>CAZVAV010000202.1:3704-4714 GCA_964625135.1 uncultured Oscillospiraceae bacterium
CTTATTGAGTCGTCTTAGTGTCTGATTGGATCCGCCAATATGGATAACCGGAGTCTTTTTCTCAATTTTGAATTGAACATGGAAGTAGTCGATGATTCATTTGTGTATCACCTTTTCCAGCACGTTCAGGATTGTCCCGGAAAAGGAAAGAAAATATTTTTTGCCGGTGATTTTGGCCGCCTCGGTGTACATCGTCATGATAATCTCGTAGATGCTTTTCCCAAAAAATTTTTGACTTACCGCGACACCCGTCGCCGCCAGCATCCCCACCGGAATCCCGAACTCCCCCGCCAGCGCCGCCGTGGCTGCCTCGGGGGTCATCCCGACGAACTTTTTACTTGCCTGATTTTGCTTGAGATAGATGCCGTAGTCAAAGGCCGTCAGGTCGATGATCCGGGAGGCGGTTGATTTGGTGCGGGTCAGCACGATCCCGGCGAAGATGCTTTTTCCGTCCTCGGACATCGTGACCTGGCAGCCGAGCGAGCAATCCGGCGCGCCGTCGGCCAGCAGCCCGAGCGAGAGCGTCCGAGCGCATTGGGTGCAGCTCCCCGACCATTGGGCGGTACTGATCAGGTTGGTGATATCGAAGCTGCCGGTCTGGTTGGTCAAGGTCAGCGTCATTCGACCACCCCCGACCGGTCGCGATAGACCGTTTTTTCCAGCGAAGACGCCGGGGGGCATTTGATTTCGGCATCCTCGGTCAGCGTCATTCGCAGGCTTCCGTACCCGTTATACGTTGAAAGCCGCAGCGCGTTCGCGGACGAGCAATCCCCATAGACCGCGCGGGAAATCTCGTAAAAGGTTTGGCCTTTTTTCGCGTGATAGGTCTGCTCCTGATCAATGCTTTTGTCGTTGCTCCTTGGCAGGTTGGCGCTTGCGCCCAAAGCCTTTGTCACCGTGGGCGTAATCGCCTCCACCGCCGCCGTCCGCGCCGCCGATACCGCCCGGTATCCCCGCATCGTAATCGTGGCGTAGACGTCCCCGGTGCCGTCTTTCTCGCCGTAGGCAAT
>CAZVAV010000203.1:0-4682 GCA_964625135.1 uncultured Oscillospiraceae bacterium
TTATTCGCTTCAAAAAACAACAAATCTGGGCAAATTAAAAAAATTCTATCAATTCCTCTAAAAAGAGTAAAATAATCCATACAACTTATTATATTTGTTCAAGAACGTGCAAGAGATACCATTCGGAACTGTTGCAAAGCCTTAACTTTGCAACAGTTCCGAATTCCACTTTTAAGCTATCTGCACCGGAAAAGCGAATCGGTTCCTGAAATCACATTGCCCTTTGCATCCTTAAACTCAATGTTAATGGTAATGTCCCCTCTCTTCTCGAAGGTGATCGAGATGTCGCCGTCCTGTGAGAGCTCATCCTCCTCAAGCTTGGCGGCGTTTTTGGGCGAAACGCTGACCTTGACCTTGTCGGCCACACCTAGAATGCAGGGAATCTTGACCGTCTGGCCAACCGACACCTCATTCTGCTCCGCATCAAAGTCGATGCCGAAATCCCCCACCCGGATGGTCCAGATGCTCTTGCTGGTGATCGCCTTGGAGCGCACACCCTGCTCGGGAATTGTCAGCCAGCCCTCGTCGGCGAGCACATAGTAATTGTGATCCGCTTCGAGCGCTGCGCCGAGATTAATCAGCAGCGCGGTTCCTTCGCTCGCGGAAAAGGTACCCGCATTGGTCTCGGTCCAGTCAAGAAACTCGACCACGCCCCCATCATCGAGGTCAAGCGAGCAAAACTCGGTTTCATCCTTGGCGTCGTAGACGGTCAGGGTGACTTCGCCGGGCTCGACATCGGGTCGGGGCACCAAAACAACCAGCTGGTCAATCCCGATCGGCGTGACATCGGCAGCACCGTCGTTGGGAAGCATGGCGACCTCGCCGATCCCTTCGGTGAGAGCGCTCGGATCAGAGGAAGCCGCCGGTTCACTGGACGAAGCCGTGCTGGAGGCCGGGGCGCTGATCGGAGCCTCCGTGGAGGAGGCCGGTTCACTGGACGAAGCCGCCGCGCTGGAGGCCGGGGCACTGCTCGGAGCCTCCGTGGAGGATGCCGGCTCAGAGGAAGCCGCTGAGGACGCGGGGGGAGGCGCGGGGACGCTTGACGGCGTCTCGCTCGAGCTTGGCGCAGGCTCGGCGGAGGACGGCGCGGCGCTTACAGCGGAGGAGGACGGCCCAGATGCGCCACAGGCCGCCAGCATCAAAACCATCAGAATGGCAAGGAGCATAGAAGTCAAATGTTTCACTGTCATTACCCGCTTTCTTTTGTCGATCCTTCTTCTGTCGTTCGTACATTTTTATTATAAGCCCGGAGAAGCGCTATTTCAATCAGATAGCGCGATTTTCCGCTTTTTCATGGCGCGTCCTGCCTTGTCACCGGAAGCTGGATTTCAGTTTTGTATTCGCCGTCGTCATCGGTATCGTGCGCGTCGATGTGATAGAGCTCGATCGGTTCCCCCACCGCCGCAAGACCCTTCTGCCTTGCGTACGCAAGCAGCGCGCGGCAGTGCCGGGGAAAATTTTCATATGCGCCGGTATAGACCAAGCTCAGATAGCGCCCTGCCGGCAGAATGACCGGACAGCCCTTGAGCTCCTCGCCCAGAAAGAATACCCCCGAATAGTGGGTAAACTCTCCCCGCGCCATGCTGTCAGCGTCAAGGCGTGCCCCCATGCAAAGGCTGCCAAGCCCCCGCAGCAGCTCGGCGTGCCGATTTTCGAGCTTTTTGAGCGCATAGTCAATCTCGAGGCTTAAAATCCGATCCTGCCGCAGCGAAAGCCCCCGGCGAGCCGGTAGCGTGAGCAGCCGAAGCTCCTCCACCGGCAGCGCCTGCGCCGCCAGAAGGCGGGCGTGGCGCGCGCGCACCTGTGCGCGCGCACGTTTGAGCTGCACCAGCTTCTCCTCAATCGCCTGCTCCTGTTCGTCGAGCAGCAGCAGCGTGGTTTTGCACCGGCGGTGGTCGGTATACCGGCGAATTCTTTCAATGGGAAGATCCAGCTCCCGAAGCAGGCGGATGACATTGATGTTACAGATATCGTCGATGCGGTACATCCGATAGCGGTTCTCCCCTCGGACGGGGTGCAGCAAGCCCTGCTCCTCGTAATAGCGCAGGGTATCCGGGTTGATTCCATAGAGCCGGGCGACCTCGGTAATGCGATAAGAGGGCTTCAAAGCATCCTCCTCTTTCTGTCTGGCCTTCATATGCTACGATGGTTTGCGGTAAAATTGCAGCCGGAGCGGGAACACGAATGTCCAAACACGCAAACGCCGCCGGAGTTTTTTGTCCGGCGGCGGGATTCCCCCGATGCTTACCGGTCGGCAATCCGGTGATAAAGGCTGATGTACTCGGCCGCCGCGCGACCCCAGCCGAAATCCTGCTCCATCGCGCGGGTGACCAGCGACTGCCAGCGCTCGCGGTCGGAATAGTCGTCTGTCGCCCGCTGAATCGCGCCAAGCATGTCGTGGGCGTTATAGGTCTCAAAGGTATATCCGCAGCCGCCGTCCCCGGCGTCGGTCACGGTGTCCCGCAGTCCGCCGGTTCTGCGCACGATCGGGAGGGTGCCGTAGCGCATCGCGATCATCTGCGCGAGGCCGCACGGCTCGGTTGCCGACGGCATCAAGAAGAGATCGGCTCCGGCATAAATCCGGCGGGAAAGGTCGGGGGTAAATCCGATCGATACCCCTACCTTGCCCGGATAGCGCCCCTGCATATCGGTGAAAAACTGCTCATAGTCCCAGTCCCCCGAGCCGAGCAGCACAAACGAGACGGGAAGCCGCATCATTTCATCAAAGATATAGCGAACCAGATCGATCCCCTTCTGATAGGTCAGCCGGGTCACCATGGCGATAACCGGGTTCTGGTTTGTCTCGATTCCCATCGTTTTTTGCAGCTCACGGCGGCAGATTTTTTTGTCGTCGGGATTCTGCGCCGAATAGCGCGCGGGAAGAAGCGGATCCTTGACCGGGTCATAAAGGGACATGTCGATGCCGTTGGTGATTCCCGAGAGCTTGTCGCGATGGTCGCGCAGCAGCCGATCCATCCCGTAGGAAAACCACGGGTCCATCAGCTCAACCGCATAGGTCGGGCTGACGGTGGTTACCAAATCAGCCTGCTCAACCGCCGCCTTCATCAGGTTACAGCAGCCGTCGTACTCCATCACCCCCTGATGGGAGGCAGGAATGCCAAGAACATCCTGCACGATATCCATGCCGTACTTTCCTTGAAACTGGATGTTGTGGATGGTAAAAATGGTGCCGATCTCCCGATAGCCCTCCCGGCCACGGTAGAACAGATTGAGGTAGGTGGGAATCAGCGCGGTCTGCCAGTCGTTGCAATGGATGATGTCGGGAAGAAAGCCAACCGGCTCGAGCATGTCGAGCACCGCCTTGGAGAAGAAGGCGAAGCGCTCGCCGTCATCAAACTCTCCATACAGCTTGCCGCGCCCAAAGTAATAGTCGTTTTCCAAAAAGTAGCAAACCACCCCGCCCTCGGTCAGGCGATAGACGGTACAGCTTTGCCTGCGCCAGGAGAGCTGCACCGAAAATTCGGCGACGAACTCCATCCTGTCGCGGTGCTGACTTTTAATGGTGTCATAGAGCGGCATCACCATCCGGCAGGCGTTGCCCCGGTTGCGGATTGCCCGGGGAAGAGAGCCCCCCACGTCGGCCAGTCCGCCGGATGCGGCAAACGGAACCGCCTCGCTGACAGCAAAAAGGATTTTCATACAGGTCACTCCTTTCTCAGCTCGTTGCGCTACACAACACTGTCGCTTCCGATGACAACGGGATAGCTTTCAAAGCCGGAGAGGATTCTCCCCTCCTTGATGTAGCACCGGCGGTCGGCGATCACATAGGAGAGCGAAGCATTCGCCTCCACCGTTGAATTCTGCATAATGATGCAGTTGGAAAGCCGCGCACCCTTCTGGACGTTCACGCCGCGGAAGAGGATGCAATTTTCCACCTCTCCGTCGATGATACAGCCGTCGGCGACCAGCGAATTTTTGACGTTGGCCGAAAGCCCGTACTTGACCGACACCTCGTCCCGGACGCGGGTCAGCACCGGATTATCAGGCGGGAAGATCTGCCGCCGTACCGTGGGATCGAGCAGCGCCATGCTAACCGAATAATAGGATTGCAGGTCATGAATTTTGCGGCAATCGCCGTCGACGCGAAATCCACGGATGTCCAGCTCCCGGTAGCGCCCCTGAAGAAGATCTCGGGCAAGGTTTCCCTGATTGCGCGGCACCATTGAGGAAATCAGCGTGAGCAGCTTTTCCTTCTCGATCACCAGCACCCCGAGCGACCGGTCGCAGGGGCCGTCCCATCCGGCGTCGATCGTCACGTCGTTGACCCGCCCCGTCTCATCGAAGCCATAGACCAGCGCGTTCTCGCCGAGCTGCCGCTCCTCCTCGATGTGGTTGTAAAGCACCGTGATGTCCGCCTTTGTTTCGATGTGCCGGTCGAGCATCTCGCCAAGGTCTATCTCTCCAACCAGATCGGCATAGGCCAGCACAACATAGCGGGCGCGCTGGTTGGTGATGAATCTTTTATAGTCGGAGAGCAGATAGAGCGCGTCCCGGTTCATCGCCGTGGCGGGGTCGTTCAGAAGCGGCGGCAGCAGGGTGAGGCCGCCGTCCTTTCGGGCGAGATCCCAGTCCCGACCGCTTCCCAGATGCTCCATCAGCGACTCGTATTTATTGCGGGTCATCACCCCGATATTCCAGATACCGGCATGCACCATGTTCGA
>CAZVAV010000204.1:0-4681 GCA_964625135.1 uncultured Oscillospiraceae bacterium
GCCGGTTCGTTTCTGTTTTGTGGAAAAGTTGCGGTTTTTCGTACACAAGCAATGGCTTCAACAGGTTGAGGACGAGAGGAATGACATCACGAAAATTTCTCGAGCATCTGGCTGCTCTACTTTTTCTCTTCAAATCCGTTGATGCCGCAAAGGTTTTGTAGTAAAATCGTAGGGTAATAACCAAAAGGACAGGAGGAGTCAGCGAAATGTATTCTAAATTTGAAAGCCCCTTTTCCACTCGCTATGCCAGCGACGAGATGCAGTATCTGTTCTCGGCTGATATGAAGTTTCGCACCTGGAGAAAGCTCTGGATTGCGCTCGCCCGCGCCGAGCGAGCCGAGGGTCTTGCCATCAGCGAGGAGCAGATTGCCGAGCTGGAGGCGCACGCAGAGGACATCAATTATGATGTTGCCGAGGCGCGTGAGCGGGAGGTTCGCCACGATGTGATGAGCCATGTCTACGCCTATGGGGTGCAGTGTCCCCGTGCGAAGGGAATCATCCATTTGGGCGCCACCAGCTGCTATGTCGGGGATAATACCGATCTGATCATTATGCGTGAGGCGCTGCGTCTGGTGCGAGCCAAGCTGATCAACGTCCTCGCACTGCTTGCGCGCTTTGCCGACGAGCATAAGGCTCAGCCCGCGCTAGCCTATACCCATTTGCAGCCCGCCCAGCTCACGACGGTGGGCAAGCGTGCCACGCTGTGGATGAATGAGTTTTTGATGGATCTCGAGGAGCTGGAGCATCGGATCGCCTCGCTGCGTCTTCGCGGTGCGAAGGGCACCACCGGAACACAGGCAAGCTTCTTCGAGTTGTTTGCCGGGGATTCCGAAAAGATCAAGCGGATGGAGCAGCGGATCGCCGAGGAGATGGGCTTTGACGCGGTGATTCCGGTCTGTGGGCAGACCTATTCCCGCAAGATTGACGCGCAGGTGCTCGACATTCTTTCGGGCATTGCCCAGTCGGCTTCCAAATTCGGAAACGACATGCGGCTTTTGCAGAACTTCAAGGAGATGGAGGAGCCGTTTGAGCCCAATCAGATCGGATCCTCCGCGATGCCCTATAAGCGCAATCCGATGCGCTGCGAGCGAATCTGCGCACTGGCTCGCTATGTCATTGCCGACAGCGTCAATCCGGCATTGACCGCCTCGGTGCAGTGGTTCGAGCGTACCCTCGACGATTCCGCCAACAAGCGGATCGCGGTGAGCGAGGCGTTTCTCGCAACCGATGCGATTTTGCAGATTCTTCTCAATGTCTGCGACGGGCTGGTGGTTTATCCGAAGGTGATTGAAGCCCGGGTGATGGCCGAGCTGCCGTTTATGGAAACCGAGAATATCATGATGCGCGCCGTGAAGAAGGGGGGAGACCGACAGGAGCTGCACGAGCGGCTGCGAGAGCATTCTCTGGCCGCCGCAAGGGTGGTGAAGGAGGAGGGCGGCAAAAACGATCTGCTTGAGCGGATCGCTCATGACCCCGCCTTTGGTCTGACCCTTGAGGAGCTGTCGCAGGTGATGTGTCCCGCCCTCTTTGTAGGCCGCGCGCCCGAGCAGGTGAGCGAATACCTCCAGCATGATATCCGGCCGCTTCTGGCGCAAAATAAGGATATTCTCGGTGTCAAGGCGCAGCTCAGGGTGTGATTTCCTTTGTCACGGCTGTGGCAAGCGATTCTGTCGTTGACATTCCCTGCCGATTCCCATATAATATAGGTTATTGATGTCGAGTGACCGCCGCGCTTTTGACCGCCGTCTTTTCAGCCACTGAGAGACGGCGGTCACGAGCGCCGCTTTTTCCTGCCAAAAGCTTAACTGACGCCCCAAATCTTCGATTTGGCTGGCGGAAGTTATGCAGAGCGAACTGACGCCCCAAATCTTTGATTTGGCTGGCGGAAGTGATGGAGAGGAAAGGGCTGCTCGACCAAAACACGAACTGGAGGCAAGACTGTGAAAAAGGTTGGAAAACCCGTGTTTTTCATCATCGTATTGCTGATTGCTGCGATGGGCTATCTGACCGTTGCCGGTGTCACCACCGTCTACGGCGACAGCACCACCCGAGTGATCAAGAGCATTGACGATGTGCGTTGGGGCATCGACATCCGAGGAGGGGTTGACGTTACCTTCTCCCCGCCCGAAGGTGTGACCGCCACCAAGGAAGAGATGGACGCTGCCGAATCGATTATTCAGGTTCGTCTCGTGAGCCAGAACATCACCGATACCGAGGTCTATACCGACCATGAGAAGAATCGGATCATTGTGCGCTTCCCCTGGAAGGCCGATGAGACCGATTTTAATCCTGAGCAGGCCATTGCCGAGCTCGGTGCGATGGCGAACCTCACCTTCCGCGAGTACGCCAACACCGATCCCGCCACCGGCAAGCCGACCGGTGACACGCTCAATAACATTGTGCTTGAGGGCAAGGATGTTGAGTCGGCCACCGCGATGGTTCAGACCGACCAGCAGACCGGCTCGCTGGAGTTTATCGTCGAGCTCAAGCTCAAGGAATCCGGCAAGCAGAAGTTTGCGGATGCGACCGAAAAGCTACTCGGTTCGCCGATCTCGATCTGGATGGACGAGACGCTGATTTCGGCTCCGACCGTCCGCAACCAGATTACCGACGGAATCGCCAGCATCAGTGGCGGCTTTACGTCGGAGCAGGCCACCGACCTTGCAAACAAGATTAACGCCGGTGCGCTGCCCTTTGCGCTGGTTACCGAGAACTATAACACCATCTCCCCGACGCTGGGCGCCGGCGCAAAGGATGCGATGATGATGGCGGGCGCGATTGCCTTTGCGCTTGTTGCCGTGATTATGCTGACCATCTACCGTCTGCCCGGCTTTGTCGCGATTCTCGCGCTGCTCGGGCAGGTGATCCTGATGATCACCTCGATCACCGGTTTCTTCTCGGTTTTCCCATCCTTCACACTGACGCTGCCCGGTATCGCGGGTATTATCCTGACGATTGGCTTCGGTGTTGACGCCAACATCATCACCGCCGAGCGAATCAAGGAGGAGCTCGCCAATGGCCGCTCGCTTGATTCGGCCATCGACTCGGGCTTTAAGCGGGCTTTCTCGGCCATCCTTGACGGCAACGTGACCGTCATCATCGTTGCCATCATCCTGATGGGAGCGTTTGGCCCGCCCGACAGCCTCTTTGCCAGAATTCTTTCGCCGCTCTTCTTCCTGTTTGGTACCACCGCCGCCGGCACCATCTATTCGTTTGGCTACACCCTGCTGATTGGCGTACTTCTGAACCTGCTGATGGGAGTTCTCTCCTCCAAACTGATGCTGAAATCGGTCTCTCGTCAGAGCTGGGCGCGCAATCCTGCGCTCTACGGAGGTAAGAACTAATGAAAAAGTGGAATATTGACTTCTTCTCCCATCGTAAGTATTTCTTTACCATCTCGATTCTGCTTATGGTCGTCATGATCGCCTGCTCACTGGTCTTTGGAATCGATCTCGACATCCAGTTCAAGGGCGGCGCGCTGCTGACCTACTCCTATACCGGCGAGCTGGATCAGGCGGCCTTCCAGAAGGCGGCCGAGACGGTGCTCGGACAGAGCGTTTCGGTTCAGGAGACGACCGACATCGCCACCGGAACCCGCAATATCGTGCTTTCGCTGCCGACCAGCGAAGGAATCGACGCCGAACGGCAGGCACAGCTCGCCGCAGCGTTGAGCGAGCAGTTTGCCGCCAATGAAATTGAAACCGCCTCGATCAGCGTCGTTAATCCGACCATCGGCGGGGAATTCCTTGCCAAGTGCATGGTGGCGATCCTCTTTGCCGCAGTGCTGATGGTGTTCTATGTCAGCTTCCGGTTCCGGAAAATCGGCGGCTGGGCGGCGGGTATTACCGCTGTGATCGCACTGGCTCATGACCTTCTGATGGTTTTTGCCGTCTTTGTGATTGGCCGGATCGCATTAAACGCCAACTTTATCGCTGTTTGCCTGACCATTCTGGGTTACTCGCTCAACGACACCATCGTCATCTACGACCGCGTTCGTGAGAACCGCCGCATCTATGGCGCAAGCGGGATGCCCCCCGAGGAGCTGATGAATCTGAGCCTCAACCAGTCGATGACCCGGTCGCTGCTCACCAGTATCACTACCGTTTCAGCGATGATTGTCGTCACAGTCGTGGCACTGCTGTTTAACGTCACATCCATCCTCTCCTTCTCGTTCCCGATGATTATGGGTATGCTTTCGGGCTGCTACTCCTCGCTCTGCATCGCTCCTATGCTCTGGACGATCTGGCAGAAAAAGAAAGCGGCATAGCTTTTTGTACCGGACGGCTGCCGCGGGGGATCATTCGCCTCCCCACGGCGGCCGTTTTTTGTCCTGATGTCTGTTTTTTACATACTGTATCAATAGAAGGAGGGATCGTATGCGGGCGGGTGTATCAACGTCCTGTCTCTTCCCGATGCTGCTTGAGGAGGCGCTTGACCATCTGCTCGGCATGGGAATCCGCACGGTGGAGATTTTTCTGAATACCGAAAGCGAACGGGTTCCCGCCTTTGCACGGCTGCTGCGCGAGCGGGCCGACGCGGCGGGCGCACGGATTCTCTCGGTACACCCTTATTCCTCCGAATACGAAGGGATTCGCTTCTTCACAAAATATCCTCGGCGCTTTGCTGATTCAGTGGAGGATTATCGGCGCTTCTTTGAATTTTGTAATCTGGTGGGGGCCCA
>CAZVAV010000205.1:0-4675 GCA_964625135.1 uncultured Oscillospiraceae bacterium
CTCCAATGCCTCCCCCCACTCTCCCTCGAGAGCGCAGAGCAGCTTAAACGCCACCCCTACCCCGGAAAGCTCCTTAAACGGGTATTCACAGTCGACCCGGTGCGGATCAACCACCGCCTCGGCCTTTGGCAACCGGGGGCCGGGATGATGATGGTCGGTAACCACGACCCGCATTCCGAGAGAATAGGCATAGGCGATCTCATCGACGGCGGTAACCCCGTTGTCAACGGTCAGGATCAAATCAATCCCCAGTCGGTGCAGCTCATCGATGGCCGGGATATTCAAGCCATAGCCTTCCCGCTCTCGGTGCGGAATATAATAACAGCTGCGCGCGCCGACCGCGTCAAAATAGCTCTTGAGCATAACGGTGGAGGTAACGCCGTCGCAATCGTAATCGCCATAAATGCAGATCATCTCGCCCTCGACAATCGCTTTCCCCACCGTTTCGGCGGCTCGGTCGAGATCCTTCATCAAAAGCGGGTCGCAGAGCACATCCTCACAGGAAAGGAGCGCTTTGGCCGATTCGAGCCGATAGCCCCGCGCGGCAAGCACCGAAGCAGCCAGCGGCGGCAGACCCAAAGCATCGATCAGCGCATGGGCTTCGTCCCCCCGTTGGGGCAGAATCTCCCAGATTTCCTTTTTCAACAGCCCATCCCTCCTTCCTGAACATCATCTGAAGTATTTATGCGAGAGAGAGCAACCGGCAAACCGGCAGGCAAAGCGACTTTGCCGCCAGAGGGAGCACCGTCTCGTCAAAATCAAAGTAAGAATTGTGCCCGGGAGCCACCAGAGAACCGCCCCACATCAGATGGGAGGCCTTGCCGCCGTGGCGCTGTACCGCCAGCATCATCGCGCTGGTATCGTCCGAGCCGTTGACCTTGCGCAGATCGTGAAGCGTCGCGGCGAGGGCGTTTTCCTCCGCTGCACGGCGCACCAGCGCCACTGCCTCGGGATCACTGTGCGCGCCGGGCGCCGCACCGGTCATTTGCACCGCAAGGGATACCCCGTACATCTCCCCCGCACCGCGCAAAATCGCCTGTGCACGGGCAAACAGCTCCTCGCTGATCTCGTTGGTGTCCCCACGGGTCTCAAGCTTCATCAGCGCATGGTCGGGAACGACATTACGCCCCGTCCCCGCTTGCAGCACGCCGACATTGACCCGTGCCGCGCCCCGGCTGTCCTGACAGAGCGAGTGCAGCGCCAGCGTCGCCGAGGCGGCAGCCAGCAGAGCATTTTTGCCCTCCTGTGGGCTTGCCCCCGCGTGGGCGCTGCGCCCGGTAAACTCGGCGTCAAATTTCTTGGTAGCCAGCATACCGTAGGAGCCGCAGAACAGCGTTCCCACCGGCTCAGGCACGATATGTCCACTCATATACCAGTCGACATCGTCGAGCAGGCCGGAGGCCGCCATCGCGGCCGCGCCGCGCACCCCTTCCTCGGCGGGCTGGAAAAACAGCTTGATCGTTCCGCAAAGCTGCTGTCTTGCCCTTTGCAGAAGCTCGGCACAACAAAGCCCGACCGCCGTGTGTCCGTCGTGTCCGCAGGCATGCTGAAAGCCCGGATTAACCGATGCGAAGCCCTCGGCATTGG
Organism: uncultured Oscillospiraceae bacterium; assembly: GCA_964625135.1. GTDB lineage: Bacteria > Bacillota > Clostridia > Oscillospirales > Ruminococcaceae > Yanshouia. The sequence goes on from CAZVAV010000205.1 coordinate 1,588, forward strand.
GGCGGTGGGCGGGATCGCTCGTCTCGTTGGCATCGTTGCTGTCAATTTCAAACCGCAGCGCGACCACCGAACCGGGACGGCCTGTTTCGATAAGACCCACCGCGCCGGTATAGCCGCCCATCCGGCTAAGAATGTCGGGTCGAGCGCCCTGCGAGACGGCGCGCTGCTCCTGCCGCGCAAGCTCCCGCGCGTCCGGACGTCCCATGACCGCCTCGGGTGATAAAATAGCGGTTCCGAGCAGCACCGGGATATCCAACGCTTCGAGCCGCTCGACAATTTTTGAGGTGGTACGAAATTCTACCCATCCCGCTTCGGCGTAATGGTGAAGATCACGGCGGTCGCGCACCATCTGTGATGCAAGAGCATCAATCTGCCGCAGCAGTGCCGTCTCGTTCATCCTGCTCTCCCTCCTGCTGTCTTAAGTCAAATTTTGTCTTCTATTATAACATAAATACCGGGAAACATCAACATTTCCCGGCATTGCTCATTTTGGCAAGGAAGATTTAATCCGCTGATTGCGCAGCGGCATAGCGGGCGATCAGCGCGGCGGCGCAGCGCAGCCCGTCGACGGCGGCGCTCATGATTCCCCCGGCGTAGCCCGCCCCCTCGCCGCACGGATACAGTCCCTCCAGCCCGAGCGCCACGCAGTCCTCGCCGCGCGGCAGCCGCACCGGGGAGGAGGTTCGGGTCTCAAGCCCGGTGAGCATTGCGCCGGGCGCATCAAAGCCGCGCAGCTTTTTCCCCAGCATAGGCAGCGCATCAACGAGGAAATCCCCCACCTGTCCCGGCAGCAGAGCGCGCAGGTTCGCTTCCCGCACGCCGCGCGGATAGCTCGGCTCGACCAAACGCTTGGCCTTCCCGGTTCCAAGCAGCGCCCCCACCGTCATCGCGGGGGCCGTACCATTGCCGCCCCCCGCCGCAAAGGCGGCCGCCTCCAGCCGCTGCTGAAAGGAAACGGCGTCAAGCCAGCCGGGGCCGTAGTCGGCCGTGTCAACCGAAACGACCAGTGCCGAATTTGCGTTGGGAAGGTTTCTCGCCCGATAGCTCATCCCGTTGGTGACCGTTTGCCCCTCCCCCGAGGCCGCCGCCACCACCATCCCACCCGGACACATGCAAAAGGTATAGGCCGCACGGTTGTTTGCCCGGTGGGAAAGCTGATATTCCCCGGCGGGAAGATTGGGGTGTCCGGCGTAGGAGCCATAAATGGCCGCGTCGATCTCCGACTGGCGGTGCTCAATCCGTGCGCCGACCGAAAAGGGCTTTGGAATCAGCCCCGCCCCGCAGCGGTCAAGCGCGGCAAAGGTATCTCGCGCCGAATGTCCGACCGCGACAATCGCCGCCGGGGCGGCAATCGGGCATCCGCCGGTTTGAATGCCGCGCAGCGCACCGTCCTTCACGATAAATTCATCCACCGTGCTGTGAAAGCGCACCTCTCCGCCGAGCCGGATGATTTCCTCCCGGATGCTCCGGACGACGCCCCGCAGCAGATCGGTGCCGACATGGGGCTTTGCCTTGATCAAGATATCCTGCGGCGCGCCGTGCCGGACAAAGGTCGACAGCACCTCGGCACAGAGCGGATCGTGGATGCGGGTGGTCAGCTTTCCGTCGGAAAAGGTTCCGGCGCCGCCCTCACCAAACTGGACGTTGCTCTCGGGATCAAGCGAACCGCCCTGCCAGTATCGCTCGACCGCCCGCACACGCTCGTCGACCGGCGCACCCCGTTCCAGAACGAGGGGGCGGTAGCCCTCCCGGGCGAGCAGCAGCGCCGCGAAGAGCCCGGCGGGGCCAAGCCCCACCACAACCGGGCGGCCGGAAAGCAAACGATTCCCATGCACCAGCTTGAGCGGGGCGGGAGCCGGCACGGCGGTAATGGCAGGGAGCCCCTTTGCCAGCAGCGCAGCGGCGGCCGCTTCCTCCAGCGTAAAAGCGACCGAGGAAACAAACTTAACCCTGCCTTTGCGGGCGTCAATCGAGCTTTTGATCAAAAGAAGCCGGTCGGGCCTTACCCCGGTCAGGGCGGCAATCCGTTCGGCGGCACGTTCGACGGCAAGGGTTGTCCCCTCCTCGACCGACGTTTCAATTTGGCTGATCTGTAGCTGCATGGTGTCACTCCTCTTTCAGAAAAGGCCTCCGGTTACCAAGATAACCGGAGGCAATGCTGCTTCTACTGCTTTTCCCGGATGGTGATCCGGGCGGTGTAATGATCCCCATAGGCCCAGCAACGGCTGTGCCCCGGCAGAAGAATCGAAACCGGCACAGTGATCTGTCCGAGCGAAACATCGACGTTGGCCATATTGATCTCCGCAACGAGATCCTGGTTGGTCAGCCCAGTGACCTCCTCAGCGGGGCCATACACAGTCACATTATTGATCACCTGTGTCTGGATGGTCGCCTCGTACTGCTCCGGCAGGTTGCGAATATAGAGATTGGCGCTTTGAACCGCCAGTGTTGTCTCATCGAAGGTCTGCGGGAAAAACTCAACATTCGCGTCCTCGATCCCCTCGACCGAAATAAAGTCGTTGGGATATTTAATCCGATAAAAGAGATTGACGTCGGGAGCCAGTGTGCGCATATCGACGTAGCCGAGATGCAGCTCGCTAAAGGCTTCGAGCCGATCGACCGGGCCGGCAACCTCAATCTCCTCGGGTCGAATCTGGTAGATCAGCGAGGCAACGTCAAAGCCCTCGGGAATATTGGTAAAGTCAAAGGTAACCGGCACCGTCTTCTTTTTAAGAACCGGGAGCGTCAGCATGACCGTATCGGTCTCAAAGCGAAAATACGGGCTGGAAAGCGTCTCACCGTCAGCGCTGCGCAGCGCGACAGGGAGCTCTTCGGTATAGGTATTGGACAGCGGCTTATTCTCAAACTGCTTGAGCACAACCGCCTCCTCGACCCCCTCCATCTCGGTGGCCGGCCCCTCGACGGTGATCGTTTCAGGGTAGATTCGCTCCTGATCCAGCAGATAACCCTCGGGAATCGAAAGCCCGCTCGACTCGAAGGAAATGGGAAGCGTCTTGGTCACCTTATGGTCAAACCGCATGCTGATCGTTTCGGGCAGCGAGGTCTTGATTTCGATATCCCGGTTACG
>CAZVAV010000206.1:0-4638 GCA_964625135.1 uncultured Oscillospiraceae bacterium
CCCATTGCTGGCGCTGCAAGAAGCCGATCCTCTTCCGCGCGACCGAGCAGTGGTTCTGCTCGGTGGATCAGTTTAAGGAGCAGGCGGTCGAGGCGGTCAAAAAGGTTCACTGGATTCCCGGATGGGGCGAAAGCCGTATGATCGGCATGGTACAGGAGCGCAGTGACTGGTGCATCTCGCGCCAGAGAACCTGGGGCGTGCCGATCCCGATCTTCTTCTGCAAGGACTGCGGCAAGGAATATATCACCGACCAAAGCATTGCCGCCGTTGCCGAGCTGTTTCGTACCGAGGGCTCGGATACTTGGTACACCAAGGATGCGTCCGAGATTCTGCCGAAGGACACCGTCTGTCCTCACTGCGGTGGGCATGAGTTCACCAAGGAAACCGACATCATGGACGTCTGGTTTGATTCCGGCGTTACCCATGCTGCCGTGCTTGATTCCAGAGAGCATCACAGCTGGCCCTCCGACCTCTATCTGGAGGGCGCGGATCAATACCGCGGCTGGTTCCAGTCCTCCCTGCTCACCGCCGTCGCGTGGAGAGGGGAGGCTCCTTACCGTGAGATTTGCACCCATGGCTGGGTGGTCGACGGCGAGGGAAAGAAGATGTCCAAGTCCCTTGGAAATGGCATGATGCCGGAGGACATCACCGATCAGTACGGCGCCGATATTCTGCGCCTTTGGGTTGCCTCCTCGGACTATCATTCCGATATCCGCGTTTCAAAGGAAATTCTCAAGCAGCTTTCCGAGGTTTACCGCAAGATCCGTAACACCGCGCGGTATATCCTGGGAAATCTCTACGACTTCGATCCCCAAACCGATTTGGCTTCGGAGGATTCGCTCACCGATATCGATCGCTGGGCGCTTGCACGGTTTGAGCAGCTGACCGAGCGCGTCCGTGAAGCCTATCACGACTATGAGTTCTATGCCATCTATCATGCGGTGCATAATTTCTGCACCATTGATATGTCCAACTTCTATCTTGACGTCCTCAAGGATCGGCTCTATGTCGAGGCGGCCGACTCGATTTCGCGCCGGGCGGCGCAGAGCACCATCTACCGCATTCTGCGGGGGCTGACGCTGCTCATCGCACCGATCATTCCGTTTACCTGCGAGGAGATTTGGGGCTATCTGCCTCGGCTTTCCGGGGACAGCGCCGAGTCGGTGATGCTCCACGAGATGCCTGAGGCGAAGGGTGCGCTGGCAACCGAGGCGTTTATGGCCAAGTGGGATCGCATCCATGCGCTGCGCGACAGCGTCAACAAATTTCTTGAGGCGGCGAGGGGACAAAAGAAGATCGGAAAATCTCTGGAGGCCAAGGTTCTGCTTCATGCCGATGGGGAGCTTTACGACTTCCTTTGCTCGGTACAAGAGCTGCTTCCCGCTGTGCTGATCGTCTCGCAGGTTGAGGTGGTCAAGACACCCGGCGGGGAAGCTGGGGAAATCGAGGGGCTCGGTGTGGAGATCCTTGCCGCCGAAGGCGTTAAGTGCGAACGCTGCTGGGCCTTCTCGGATACGGTCGGCTCAAGCTCCGAGCATCCGACCCTCTGCGCACGCTGCGCCTCGATCGTCAAGTAGCAATGAACGAACAAACGGCGCATCATCTCGTTTGATGCGCCGTTGTGTTGATAAAGGGGAACTTTATGTCTGGATTGTTATGGCTGCTGCTGTCGGCCGTGCTTTTGATCTGCGACCAGCTTGCAAAGCTCTGGGCGCTCCGGTTTCTGGCGCCGGTGGGAAGCATCCCGGTCGCGGGGTTTCTAAAATTCACCTACGTTGAGAACCGCGGCGCTGCCTTTGGGATTTTTCAGGGTCAGACCTCGCTGCTTGCAGCGGTGACGGTAGCGATTCTCGGCGGGGCGGTCTGGCTTCTCTTCTCGGGCAGGGTTCGTCTCCCGCTGGAAAAGCTCTGCATCGCGCTAATCATTGCGGGGGGCGCAGGCAATCTCTACGATCGGATGATCCGGGGATTTGTTGTGGATTTTATCGATATCAACGCGCTTTTTCCCTATCCGATGTTCAATCTCGCCGACTGCTTTGTTGTGGCGGGCGCCTGCCTTTTAATCCTTGGGGTTTTCCTTGAGGAGTCACGACAGAAAAAAGCGCTTTTGGCCGCAGAGCAAGGGGCGCCGGATGCTTCGCAGCCGGAGCAGGAAATGCTCAGTGATTCAGAAGCCCAACCGGAAGAAGGAAAGCAGCAGCAGGATGCCGAGGGGCGCGAATAGTCATGGAAGAGATTCTTCTGATCGTTTCCGCGCAGGACGCCGGAAAACGTCTGGATGTTTTTTTGTCTGAACAGGTGGAGAAATTAAGCCGCAGCGCGGCACAGCAGCTCTGCGAGGATCAAGCAGTTGCTTGTGACGGTCGCCCGGCAGCAAAAAACCGTCGCGTGAAAGAGGGAGATGTTATTTCCTGTGCTTTGCCCGCGCCTGTAAAGCTGGATGCCTTTCCGGAAAACATTCCGGTGGAAATTGTCTTTGAGGACGCCCACCTTTTGGTGGTCAATAAACCACAGGGGATGGTGGTGCATCCCGCGCCCGGAAACCCCGACCACACGCTGGTCAATGCTCTGCTGTACCACTGTCAGGGTCGCTTGTCCTCGATCAACGGGGTGATCCGTCCCGGCATCGTCCATCGAATCGATAAGGATACCAGCGGCCTTTTGGTCGTTGCAAAGGATGACAGAACCCACGAGGGGCTGTCCGAGCAATTTTCCCGCCACAGCATCGACCGAATTTACTATGCGGTGGTGCACGGCGTTTTGCGCGAGGAGACAGGGACGGTGGATCGTCCGATTGGTCGAAATCCAAACGACCGCAAGCAAATGTGCGTCACCGAGAAAAATTCTCGACGGGCGGTGACCCATTATACCGTTCTGGAACGATTTCGGGCTTTTTCTCTGGTGCGTCTCGCGCTGGAAACGGGAAGAACCCACCAAATTCGGGTTCACATGGCGTCGCTGGGTCATCCGGTGGCCGGCGATCCGCTCTATGGCCCCGGCAGGGGAACCAAGGAGCTCAATGGACAGTGCCTGCATGCCGCCGTACTGGGGTTTCTTCATCCGATCACGGGGGAGCACCTGATGTTTGAAGCGGCACTTCCCGATTATTTTTCTGGCTTTTTAGAGAAACTGCGAAAAGGAGAACCCAATGGGCCGATTTGACGGTTATTATCTTTTCTCAGACGTCGACGGTACACTGATGACGTCGGAATTTACCATCCCCAAGGCCAATCGCGATGCACTGGCCCGGTTTACTCGGGAGGGAGGGCGCTTTGCCCTTGCAACCGGTCGTGGGGTTGCGCCAAGCACCTTTGAGATGCTGGAAAGCTTGCCCATCAATGCGCCTTGTGTCCTGCTCAATGGCAGTGTGGTCTATGACGGGATCAAGCGTGAGCGGCTGGCTGCGTTTCATATGCCTCCAACTGCCCGTATTATGGTCAAAAGACTGCTGGCCGACCGGCCTGAAGGCTGTATTTCGGTTTGGCGTGCCGAGGCTCGGTATGAGGTCGGTCAAGAAGTACCGGGCATGACCCCTTCCATCTTTCTCGACTGCGATCTTCTTCCCGACCCCTGGTGCAAGATCGTGATCCGCACCACGCCCCAGGAGCAGCAGGCGCTGATTACATATCTGGAAGGAATGCACCTCGAGGGTCTGAGAGTGGTAACCTCCTGCGATACCTTTGTCGAGGTGATGCCTGCGAAGGTCACCAAAGCGAGTGCCATAGAATATATTATTCAGAAATTTTCGATCCCCCGGGATCACGTTTTGACCATCGGCGATTATTATAACGATTATGAAATGCTGGCGCTTGCGGGGGCACGGCGTTTTTGCCCCGACAACACACCTGCGGACCTCAAGGAGATTTGTGAACGTTCCTTTTGCCATGTAAATGATGGCGCTGTTGCGGCGCTCATCGAGATGCTTGAACAGGAGTAGGGAGGAAGAAGGGTGACTGAGCAGCGTCATGAGGAAAAACGTGCGCCCCGGATATGGGAGCGCTGTCTGGGAATTTATTGTCTTACCCTGTTTTTGATTCTTTTGGGCATTCTCTTTGCCGAATATCGACTGGAAGAACCTGCGGTGGAGCTGACCGCCTATGATGCGATCAGCGATGCGACAGGGATTTATTTGATTGGAATCAACAGTGCCCCTTTTGTCGACCTGCAAACCCTTCCGCGCATCGGCCCGGTGCTGGCACAGGCAATCATCGACTATCGGGTCGAGCACGGCCCTTTTACTTCGGTGGAGCAGCTGCTGGAGGTGCCGGGAATTGCCGAAAAAACCCTCGAGCAGCTTCGTCCACTGATCTCCCTGGATTGATCACTTTTTATTTTCAATCATGAACTCTCGGCTCTCGATCACGCACTCCTCACTGCTCAAGGGAATGTTTCCTTTTCCCGGAATCCCTTTTTCTGTTACGGCGTTCGTTTCATAAGCACAGAGAAGGTCGGAGCAGGTGGGAATCGTCGTATTGTTTCCTTTTATAATTCGGCGATGGTTCATTGCAATCCTCCTTTCCAGACTGCGGATTAATAAGATGTTCTCTGCTAGTATCTGCCGAAAAAATTCTAATACGCAACTTTTTCTTCGGAAAACGTTGACAAATGAATTTTAATATACTATAATATAACAGTCGC
>CAZVAV010000207.1:0-4626 GCA_964625135.1 uncultured Oscillospiraceae bacterium
TATACCTGTTTGGGCTCCCTTTCGCAAGGGGAACGAGAATTTAGGGGAGCGGTGCGGCGCTCTGTCCGGCGTTGACAAAGACGGCGGCGCTGCGGTACAATCATTTTATTCTATCCGCTTTTGATCAAGGAGAAACCGATGAAACAAATTTTTCGCGCCGCGCTCCTGCTTCTGCTGCTCTGCGTCGCCGTCGGCTGCCAACCTCCCGCTGAGCCGGTGGTCGATTCGCGCTGGCCGGTTCAGGTGGGGGAGCTTTCGATTGCCGCCGCCCCCCGCCGGGTGATCACCCTTTCTCCCGCGATGACCGAGACGGTGATCGAGCTCGGCTACGGCGGAAGGCTGGTTGGCGTCAGTGATTACTGTGAGCCGCCCGAGGCCGCCGGGGCGCTTTCCCGCTGCGGCACCGCGTTGCTGCCCGGTACCAAGGAAATTCTTGCCCTTTCGCCCGATCTGGTCATCGCTTCAACCGTCCTCCCCGAGCAAACCACCGCCGCCCTCGCGGCGAAGGGCATCCCGGTGCTTGTGATCCGGCGCGCCGATTCGCTCGACGGAATCCTCCAAAATTACCGATCGATCGCCACGGCGATGCAGGGGGAGGAGCAGGGGAGCCTTGTGGCCGAGCAGCTGCGGTATTTTGCCGACGCGATCACCACCTATGTCGACGGCGCGGTGTCACCGGCGCTTCCCGAGGGAACCAGCGCAATCTACCTGCGGCGGCTGCCGTTTTTGATGGCGACCGGGGATACCCTCGAAGGAAAATGGCTTTCCGACCTCGGCTTAATCAATCAGGCCGAGAAGTTTACCGGCTGGAATTATCCGCTCTCGGCCGAGCCGGAGCTCAACCCCAACTACATCTTCTGTGATCGGTCGGTGCAGCTTTCTGATCTGCAAGCGAGCGACTACTACCGCCGCACCTCGGCGGTGACCAATCTGCGGGTTTATCCGATCGACGGCCTTTTGCTGGAAAAGCAGTCTCCCCGGATGTTTCTGGCTTGGGAGGCGATGCTGAAGGAAGCGTTCCCCGAGGCGTTTGCCGAGGTGACCCGCCCCTCGATCATCCTGCCGATGGAGCCGCCCGCGCCTCCCCCCGTCGAGGAGAAGAGCTGGTGGGAAGCGCTGCTTCGCCGCTGACGCTTTCTTAACGAAATCGAGATAACAATTCGACCTTTTTTGATTTGACCCGTAGGGCGTCCCATTGTATGCTGATAAAAGGACATAGGGAAAGGGGCCTTTGGGGCAACGCGATGGAAACCGACGGCGAGAGCGACCACGACAGCGCGAAGAATTTGAGAAGCAAGGCATTCCCGCGACCCGGCGTTTCGGGCTGCGGGCGTGCCTTTTTACGTTCTCGGCGCACCGGAGCAAGCTGCTTTCAGGGCCTTGGATTTCAAACAGAAGGAGCGGAATCGGATTGGAACAACCCCTTTTATGGCAGATCATCCTACAGGCACTGCTAATCGGCGCAAACGCTTTTTTTGCCTGCGCCGAAATTGCCGTCATCTCGATCAACGACAATAAGCTGGCGCGGCTCGCCCAGCAGGGGGATCGGCGGGCGCTTTGCCTAACGCGCCTTACCGCGCAGCCCGCACGGTTTCTCGCTACGATTCAGGTCGCGATTACCCTTTCGGGCTTTTTGGGCAGCGCCTTTGCCGCGGACAATTTTTCGGATTTGCTGGTCGGCTGGCTGGTGGGCTTGGGGGTGCCGGTTCCGGCCGCGACCCTTGACGCGTTCGCGGTTGTGCTGATCACGCTGATTCTCTCGTATTTCACCCTTGTGTTTGGCGAGCTGGTGCCCAAGCGTCTGGCGATGAAGCGAGCCGAGCAGCTCGCCCTCGGCATGGCGGGGTTTCTTGCCGCCGTCTCCAGAATCGCCGCGCCGGTGGTCTGGGTTTTGACCGCGTCGACCAACCGGGTGCTGCGGCTCTGCGGGGTTGACCCCGACGCCGAGGAGGAGGAGGTCAGCGAGGAGGAGATTCGGATGATGGTCGACATCGGCAGCCAGCGCGGGGTGATTGACGGAGCCGAAAAGGAGATGATTCAGAATGTCTTTGAGTTTGACGACACGACGGTGGGGGAGCTTGCCACCCACCGCACCGATCTGGCGCTGCTCTGGCTTGACGATTCGATCGAGCGCTGGGACGAGATCATCCATCAGACGCGGTATTCCCGCTATCCCGTCTGCGGCGAGACGGTCGATCAGGTGGTCGGCGTTCTGGTCGCCAAGGACTATTTTCGGCTGCGGGAAAAAAGCCGGGAGGTAATTCTTGCCGAAGCGGTGCGCCCCGCCTATTTTGTCCCCGAGGGGGTCTGTGCCGACGTGCTGTTCGGGCAGATGAAGCGGTCAAGGCACCGCCTCGCGGTGGTGCTTGACGAGTACGGCGGCGTGGTGGGAATCGTCACAAGGAACGATCTGATCGAGAGGCTGGTCGGCGCTCTCGAAAGTGACGACCGGGAGGAGCCGCCCGAAATCGAACAGGCGGAGGAAGCGGCCTGGAACATCCGGGGCGGCGCGCCGCTCGATGAGGTGCAGCAGGCGCTGGGGGTTTCGCTCCCGGTGGAGGACTATGAGACCTTCGGCGGCTTTGTTCTGGGCTGCTACGGCTTTGTGCCCGAGGACGGCGCGGGCTTTGCCGTCGAGGCATACGGCCTGAGCATCGAGGTCGAGGAGGTGCGAGAGCATCGGGTCGGCTTGGCGCGGGTGGCGCTCGCGTCGGGATAATTTTACAAAACCGCAGGCAAAACGGCCGTCCCTGGGAAAACCGGAGACAGCCGTTTTTTCGGAAAATTTTTCGGGCTTTGGGTCTTTGTTTGACAAGACGACAGCAATCGTCTATAGTCAAATCAGATGATACGCAAAAACGCTGTTGACGCTGGCCGCGGCGCAGGCAAACCCGCTTTACGGCGGGAGGCTTTCGTTCGGGGAAAGCGAAAGTAAGGAAAGGGTGAAGCATGGTATGAGCCTTCAGAGGGCAAGGCTGTTCGCAGTTCTTCTCTGTGCCGCCGTGGCGGTGGGGCTGGGCGTGGTATTTTTGACCAATCCCTCGGGGCGGGAAGCGGCGGAGACCATCGCGCCCGCGTCCTCGGTGCAGACCGAGCCAGCCTCTTCCCATGAGCAGAAACCGGAACAGGAGCCTGTGTCGGTGCCCGTTCCGAATCCGACCCCGGAGAGCTCGCCTGTGATCGAGCCGGTGCAAATCCCCGAGCCGTCGGCGGTGCAGTCGTCCGCACCAAGCCCGCAGGCGATGCTGTACGACCCCGACGATGTTCGGCGGATCAACCTCTACGACAATACCGACAAGACCTATGCCGGGGTCGGTCAATGGCGGCACGACGAAATCTGCCAGATGCTGCGCGGCGCGGAAAAGACCGATCCCGCAACGCTCGGAGCCCCGCTTTCAACGATCAGCACGCTGGAGGTCACGCGGGAGAGCGATCTCGCCAAGTTCATCTATCGGCTGTATGAGCACGGCTTCACCGTCGAGGGGACGGCGGTGGAAAACCAGCCGGTCGCAACGGCCTATACGCTCGAGAGCCCGGCGCTCTGGAGCCTGTTTTGCACCGAGCTGCAACAGGACTTCGACGCGGCGGATGCCCCCGGAGCCTACTGGCTGGGGCTGATGAGCGACGCGAAGATCGAGAAGGTTACGCTTCAGGATGTCACCACCAACCAATGGCGGAGTTATCTGCCGGGAAACGATGGAAGTGGCATCGTCGAGCTGCTGCGCGGTATCACCGTAAAAACCCCGTTCACCCAGATTGACCGTTCCACTTTCCTGTCAACGCTGTCCCCGACCGATTCGATGCTTGTGACGGTAGATTTTAACAACGACATCCACTACGATATTGTCGTGGATCAGAAAAATATTGAAATTTTTTCTAGCGATATGGATTATGTCCTCCAGTATCAGCTCGAGGGGAATTGTTGGCTTGGCGACCTGCGTGCATACATGGCCGCGTACAGCACCGACGATCCCGAGGCGATTAACAACCCAATGACGGCAAAGCCGGTGATCTACCTCTATCCCGAGCGGCAAACCGACGTGGCTGTCCGGCTCGACCTTGACGGCGATTTGACCTACACCTACCCCGCCTATCACGGCGGCTGGGAGGTCACGGCGCAGCCCGACGGCACGCTGACCAACAAGGCGGACGGCTCGACCCACTACTACCTGTTCTGGGAGGGGAACGCCCGTCCCGAGTGGGAGCACGATCGGGGCTTTGTGGTAAAGGGAGCTGAAACCGAGGCGTTTCTGCGTGAGCGGCTTGCCTTCCTTGGACTGACCCCGCGGGAGTACAACGACTTTATCACCTACTGGGTTCCGAGGATGCGGCGCAAGCCCTATAACCTGATCTCCTTCTCGGGGGCGCAGTATGATGAGATCGCAGGGCTGACCGTCTCCCCGCCGCCCGACAGTATGCTGCGGGTGCATATGGTCTGGATGGCGCTCGACGCGCCGATCAAAATCGAACCGCAGGAGCTAAAGCCCTTTACGCGCAGCGGCTTTACCGTCGTCGAGTGGGGCGGCACCGAGGTATTCTCCTGACCCAGAGTAAGCGCAAAGGGCGCGTTGCAGCATTCTGCAACGCGCCCTTTTCAAGAATCAAAAGCGTAAAAGCCGACTTTTT
>CAZVAV010000208.1:0-4590 GCA_964625135.1 uncultured Oscillospiraceae bacterium
GTATGTCCGATTTCAAACCGGGCGACCCGTCAAACCAAACCAAAAGCACAGGGGCTTCCTGCGCCTTTGGGGTCGTGAGAAGGCTCATTTCCCCCCGGCTAAACCGTGATTGCGGTTTAACCGGTTTTTTGCGGGAAAAACGAGGAAACACACGGCACAGTGGACTGATAAAAGGGCGTCTCCGGCAACAAAAAACAGGAGGCGAATGAACAATGGCAGTCAAAGAAAAAATCCGTATCCGTGTAAGAGGCTACGACCATCAGCTGGTCGACGCGGCCGCAGAGAAGATCGTTGAAACCGCCAAGCGCACCGGCGCCAAGGTTTCGGGTCCGATCCCGCTGCCCACCGACAAGGAGATTGTCACCATCCTGCGCGCCGTCCACAAGTACAAGGACTCCCGCGAGCAGTTTGAGATGAGAACCCACAAGCGTCTCATCGACATCCTCCGCCCCAGCAACAAGACGGTTGAGGCGCTCACCGGTCTCGAGCTCCCCGCGGGCGTCGAGATCGAGATCAAGCTCTAATCGCAGAACTTGATCGCCGCACCAAAAAGCGTTTGGGATGCGGCAAAGGTAATGTTGGCCTAGGCCAACCAATAACCGAAGGAGGAAACAAAACCATGCAAAAAGCAATTATCGGCAAGAAGCTCGGCATGACCCAGCTGTTTGACGAAAACGGCATTGTGATCCCGGTCACGGTCGTCGAGGCGGGCCCCTGCGTCGTCGTTCAGAAGAAGACGGCCGAAAACGACGGATATGATTCCGTGCAGATCGGCTTCGGCGAGGTCTCGGACAAGCACGTCACCCGTCCCATGAAGGGTCACTTTGCCAAGTCGGATGTCGCGGCCAAGCGCGTGCTGCGCGAGTTTAAGCTCGACGACACCTCGGCCGCCAGCGTCGGCGACATCATCAAGGCCGACGTCTTCACCCCCGGCGAGCGGGTGGATGTCTGCGGCATCAGCAAGGGCAAGGGCTTTGCCGGTACCATCAAGCGGTACGGCAACCGCTCCCTGAAGGCCACCCACGGCACCGGCCCTGTCGGAAGACATGCCGGATCAATGGGCGCCTGCTCGACCCCGTCGAGAATCATGAAGGGCAAGAAGATGCCCGGACACATGGGCGCTGAGCGGATCACCGTTCAGAACCTTGACGTCGTCCGTGTCGACGCCGAAAACAACCTGATCGCCCTGCGCGGCGCGATCCCCGGCCCCAAGGGCGGCACCGTCTATATCACCGACGCCGTCAAGGGCCAGAAGGCTTAAGGGAGGAGGAATTCACCATGCCGAAGGTTACAGTTTATAACATGTCCGGCGCTAAGGTCGGAGAAATTGAGCTTTCCGACGCGGTGTTCGGGATCGAGCCGAACAAAACCGTCGTCCACGCGGTCATCAAGAACTACCTCGCCAACCAGCGTCAGGGCAACCAGTCGACCCTGACCAGAACCGAGGTCAGAGGCGGCGGCAGAAAGCCCTGGAGACAGAAGGGCACCGGCCACGCTCGTCAGGGCTCGATCCGCGCCCCCCAGTGGAACCATGGCGGTATCGCGCTGGGCCCCAAGCCCCGTGATTACAGCTACTCGCTCAACAAGAAGGTCAGAAGACTCGCTCTCAAGTCGGTCTTCTCCTCCAAGGTGCTCGAGCAGAACCTGATCGTCGTCGACGAGATCAAGGCCGAGGAGTTCAAGACCAAGAACGTCGTCGCGATGCTCAAGGCTCTTGACATTAAGGGCAAGGCGCTGGTGGTCACCGCCGAGAAGGATGAGCGCTTCGTTAAGTCGGCCGCCAACATCCCCGGCATCAAGACCGCGATGACCAACACCATTAATGTTTACGACATTGTCAACGCCGGCAAGCTGGTCCTCTCGAAGGACGCCGTCGCCAAGATCGAGGAGGTGTACGCTTAAATGAAAACCGCACAGGATATCGTCATCCGCCCCATCATCACCGAGCGGAGCATGGGTGGCATCGCCACCGGCAAGTACACCTTTGAGGTTGCCAAGACCGCCAACAAGATCGAGATCGCCTCTGCGGTCGAGACGCTGTTCCCCGGCACCAAGGTCGCCGCGGTCAACACCATGAACGTGCGCGGCAAGCAGAAGAGAATGGGCAAGAGCGTCGGAATGACCAGAAATTGGAAAAAGGCCGTCGTCACCATTAAGGCCGACTCCAAGAAGATCGAATTCTTTGAGAGCATGGTCTAAGCCCGCCGCCCATACGGGCGCGCAATGAGAAATAACGACGACTTGGGTATGGGATTCTCATAGTTCCCGCTAACAAGTTATGAGGAGTGAATCATCAGATGGCTATTAAGTTTTATAAGCCCACGACCCCCGGCCGCCGTCAGATGACCGTCACCGACTATTCAGGGCTTTCCAAGGTTGCTCCTGAAAAAAGTCTTCTTTCGGTCATTAAGGCAGCCTCCGGCCGTAACAATACCGGTCGCATCACCGTCCGCCACCGCGGCGGCCAGAATCGCCGGAAATACCGCATCATCGACTTCAAGCGTGATGTGCAGGGTGTTCCCGCCACCGTTCTGACCCTTGAGTACGATCCCAACCGCTCGGCGCACATCGCGCTTGTTCAGTATGAGGGCGGCGAGAAGCGCTACATCATTGCCCCGCAGGGCCTTTCGGTCGGCGATGTGGTGATGAGCGGCGTGGGCTCCGACATCAAGCCCGGCAACGCGCTGCAGCTTGTGAACATCCCGGTCGGTACCTTTGTGCACAACGTTGAGCTCTATCCCGGCAAGGGCGCTCAGCTTGCCCGCGCCGCCGGCGTGATGGCGCAGCTGATGGCCAAGGAGGGCAACTACGCCCTGCTTCGTCTGCCTTCCGGCGAGCTGCGTAAGGTTCCCGTCTCCTGCATGGCCACCATCGGGCAGGTCGGCAACATCGACCACGAGAACGTCTCGTTCGGCAAGGCCGGCAGAATGCGTCACAAGGGCTTTAGACCCACCGTCCGCGGCTCGGTCATGAACCCCTGCGATCACCCGCACGGCGGCGGCGAGGGCAAGAGCCCTGTCGGACGTCCCGGCCCTGTCACCCCGTGGGGCAAGCCCGCGCTGGGTTACAAGACCAGAGACAAGCATCATCGCTCTGACAAGTATATTGTCAAGCGCCGTAACGCTAAGTAAGAAGGAGGCTTGAATCGATTATGGGTAGAAGTATTAAAAAAGGCCCGTACGTGCAGGAAAGACTGCTCGTCCGAGTTCAGGCGATGAACGCCTCCGACGAAAAGAAGGTAGTCAAGACCTGGAGCAGATCCTCCACGATCTTCCCGGATTTTGTCGGGCACACCTTCGCGGTTCACGACGGCCGCAAGCACGTGCCGGTTTATGTCACCGAGGATATGGTCGGCCACAAGCTCGGCGAGTTTGCGCCCACCAGAACCTTCCGCGGACACGCCGGCGCCAGAAAAACCGGTAAGTAGCCGAAAGGAGGAAACATCATGGAAGCCAGGGCATATCTGAGAGGAATCCGCATCTCCCCCCGTAAGGTGCAGATTGTCCTCGACCTCATCCGCAACAAGCCCACCGATGTCGCGCTTGCAATCCTGAGACACACCCCCAAGGCTGCGAGCGAGCCGGTGACCAAGCTGCTGAAAAGCGCGATGGCCAATGCGGAAAACAACCACAGCATGGATAAGAATCATCTTTATGTCGCCGAGTGCTTTGTCACCCCCGGCATGATTATGAAGCGCATCATGCCGCGCGCACAGGGCAGAGCGTTTCGCATCAACAAGAGAACTTCCCACATCACCATCGTGGTGAAGGAAAAGGAATAACCGAAAGAGGAGGGTAAACAATGGGCCATAAAGTCAATCCGCATGGATTAAGAGTAGGCGTAATCAAGGATTGGGATTCCCGCTGGTTTGCCAAGGACAACGCTTTCGGCGATATCCTTGTGGAAGATTATCAGCTGAGAAAATATCTCAAGAAGCGCCTTTATGACGCCGGCGTCCCGAAGATCGAAATCGAGCGCGACGCCACCAAGGTGAAGATCAACATCTTCTGTGCCCGTCCCGGCGTGGTCATCGGCCGCCAGGGCGCCGAGATCGAAAAGGTCCGCAAGGAATGCGAGCAGATGATCAACAAGAACAAGGAAACCCCCGTCAGCGTGTTCGTCAACGTCGTCGAGGTCAAATCGGCCGACAAGAACGCGCAGCTCGTGGCCGAGAACATCGCCGCGCAGCTCGAGGGCCGCGTTTCCTTCCGCCGCGCCATGAAGCAGGCCATCGGCCGCGCGATGAAGTTTGGCGCCAAGGGAATCAAGGTTCAGGTTTCCGGACGTCTCGGCGGCGCTGAAATCGCGCGCACCGAGCATTATCACGAGGGCACCATCCCGCTGCAGACGCTGCGCGCCGACATCGACTACGGCTTCGCGGAGGCTGCGACCACCTACGGCCGGATCGGCGTTAAGGTCTGGATCTACGCCGGCGAGGTACTTCAGGAGGCGAGACAGCCCCGTAAGGAAGGAGGCAGCAGATAATGCTTCTGCCCAAGAGAGTAAAATACCGCAGAGTTCACAGAGGCAGAATGACCGGCAAGGCCGCCAGAGGAAACTTTGTTGCCTACGGCGATTTCGGTCTTCAGG
>CAZVAV010000209.1:0-4543 GCA_964625135.1 uncultured Oscillospiraceae bacterium
GTTCCATTCATAAACGGAATGAGATAGTGGTCGAATAGGTGCCGGTTGACCTCTCCGTTAAAGGATGTGGATTGGGATGGTTCGCAGGCTTTGGCGCGGCGAAGTTTGCCAATAAGGCGTTTGACGCAGATATCCATTTTTATTTTTACTGCTCCTTTCCGTTCGCATCGAGATACCGGCGCACCTGTGTTTGATAATGGCATTCCCATTGGCTCAGCTTCCAAAATACATGGGAAAGCGCGATCTGATAGGCCCTGCTACACCTCCAAAGCACGCCCGCGGCATATTCCAGCCGGCGGCGCAGCAGCGTCAGGTAGCAGAGAAGCACGGCTTGCTTGATGTTTTTCATTTGCATTGTCCTTCCTTATGTCAACGATTTAAAGCCGGCCGGCGTCAGGATATTGAACACCAGCTGGTTTGAAGCTGTTTCGGTGACGGTGGTTTTCACAGCGTTTCCGAGGCGGTCCTGCTGGGTGACATTTTCGGTGGAGCTGATCGCTTTGATGATGCGCCCCTTGACGATGTGGGGATGATCGCACATCGCCAGCCCGTTGATGAGGCCGCTTCCGCCGATCAATCCCACTTGGCCCACATTGAGCGGCAGGATCGGCCGCTTGGCGGCGCCGTCCAACGCACTTTTCGCCAGCCTTTTGGAAAGGCTTTTGGAGGCCGCCAGCTGCCGCGCCAGTTCCGCGGTATTGAAGACGACGCCTTTGAAGAGCGGTACCTCAACCGGCTGAGCCGGAAGTGTGTAACGGCCCTGCGGCAGTTCGGACAACTCAGGGATTTTGGCCGGCTCCGTGATGGACTCCAGAAAGGGAACCGCCAGAGCCGTACCGTCCTCCCGCTGCTTGCGCGTTCCAAAGATTGCGATTTGATGGAAGCGTTCAAATTCCGCGCCCATGAAGCGGTACGCGGTGAGGTCGGCAAAATTGTCGCAGAGGATGCGGGCGACGTCCGGCGTCAGGCGGTAGTAGGGGATGATGTAGATGAGCAGCCCTCCATAAATCAGATGCTCATAGCTCTCCGCCAGGAATCGCTTTTCGTGGCGTGCCTTGCCGCCGTTTTCATTCAGCACCGAGAGGTAGGGAGGGTTGAGTAGCATCGCGTGAAACGCTTCGTGGCTGATGCGGCTGTGAAAGAAGCTCCCCACCGCCACGCGGTGCAGCCGTTCCTGCGCTTCGGCGGCGCGCTGTTCGTCGATCTCCACGCCATAGGTCATGCAGTTGTTTCCCGTGGCCAACGCCCGCAGGGCGAGCCCTTCCCCGCAGCAGGGATCAAACACATTGGTGGTTACCCCCGGCGGAAACGCGATTCCCCGCGTGATATGCTCCACGTGCAGCGGATCGGTGGGATAGTAGCCCATTTTGACGCTGTTCATCAGCCGGCCGATCACGGCTGCGCTGGCGGTCTGCGGCTGCGGCAATTCGGCGGCAAAGGCCGCCAGGATATCCGACAGCTTTTGATAGTCCGGCGCCATGATCGGAAAGGCGGCAAGCTGGGGGCGCAGAGACGCCGCGACTGCCGCGAGTTTTTCCTCACCCAATTCCAAAAGGCACAATCTGGCCTCCCCCATCAGGGAGGCCAGCCGAGTGCGCTCTTTGAGGATCAGTTCGTAGATCTCTTTTGCCTGCGCCTTGTCGGTTTGCAGGTATTTGTCCAGACGCCTTCGGTACACCGGCAGGATGTCCGCCAGCGCCGCAAAGGTCCGGCTAAATTCGGCAAGCTGTTCCAGTGCATAATAACGGGGCGCGTCAGGCTGCTGCATGGCGGACCTCCTTGCTGCGGTCCATCGCTGAAAGTATTTTTAAAAAGTCGTCATAAGAAAAGGTCTTCATATCAGATGTTGTAAGGTACCGGTTTTGACCACCGGTAAAATCCTTCATATGGTTGATGTTGCGGTACAGCACACAGCAGCGGCCAAACGCAGGCTCGGAAAGATAGATATCCAATCCGTTTCCCGGGGTCCACATCCCCATGAGGGAGACCTCTCCCGACACGGCGATCCCGGCCGGGTTTTTGGAAACATTCATCTGGGTAAAGCCGAGGTCGCGTCCGAGCTGGGATAAAAACCGTTTGCCCTTATCAAGAAATTCTTTTTTCTCCCCATTCGGACCGCCTTCACGCTCGCCGTAAATGTAGCCAAGGTCGTGGCTGAGCAGCTCCCCCAGCCGGTGCATCAAGATTTCCTGCTTTTGTGCGTTTGTTTTCGCCATGAAAATTCTCCTTTCAAAGTAAAACGGACGAAGGCCAGCCGCCTTTGTCCGTTTTGGGTTATGCCGCGTCGGACGCGGCGTTCTCCTGATGTTTTGCCGGACAGGGCGCGCTTTTTCCACAGCAGGCAGTAATTTGCTCCTTGCCGGCGTCGGTGTAGCGGCCGGCCGTGCGAATTTCCGTAAGCCGCAGTTTCCCATTGTCGTTGGTGACGCAGCGGCTGACGCGGTAAAAAGTCCTCATCATGCCGCATCCCCCTTTTCAAACTCGACAAACTGGGGGGCGGGTGGTTCCGCGCGCACAAAGCCCTGTTTTTCAAGCTCGCTCACCAGAGCGGCCAACAGTTCGGTTGTGAGGACGGGAGGTTGCTGCTCATGCGCTTCCGGCTTTGCCGCATTTTTTTGCGGTTTGTCCGTCCGTGGCTTTTCAGCCTTTTGCGGCGGCTTTCCGGGCAGCCATAAGGAGCGCCACCACGACGCCAGAAGCATTCCCAACAACCCGCGCTTTTTGTCGGGCAGGGTAATGACTTCCGTTACCTCGCACAGTTCCAGCCGGGAACGGCTCATGGTCAGCTTTCCGGCCTGCACATGAAGCGCTTCAAAAAATCCGGCGACGCCGATTTCATCCGCGCGGCAGTCCCGGACCAGCAGGTTGCAGGTGGCGATCTTTTGCGCGGTGACAGTCTGCGCCCGGATGGAATTGACGGACGAAGTGCCGCAAAGGACTTCCTCCGCCTCCAGATAGCCATGGCCCTGTATGTGTTTTGCCGTAAGCTTACCGATTATTTTCAAGGCACCTTCCACAATGACGAGTTCTGTGTGCAGTTCCGACAATTCGACCGTTTCACCTTTGGCGACGTAAAACCGTTTCATGCTGCTTTCCTCCGTTTCAGATTTACAAGATTTGGCTTCAAATTGAGCGTATTGGTGCTGAAGGTGACCGAACGGGTGTCCAATTCGCCGCGCACCAGGATGTTGTAGACGAAATTCACCACCGCCGTGGCCGCCATAATGTTGGCCACAATGCTCTGGGGCGCGGAAACAGAGGCCTCCGCGCAGGAAAGCTCGGTGGGGAATTTGTCTTGTTCCTGCAGGATATCGGGGTATACGGCACCGGCCGGCTTGAATACCGTGCGCTTGCCCTGCCGGATACCGCAAACCACCTGGCCGGTGTGCTCGCCGTTGCCGCTGTCGATGTAGACGAGAGGCGAAACCCGCCGGAACACCGCATGGCAAAGCTGGCGGCTGCGGTTGTTATCCACCGCGCCGATCAGGATGACAAGCTCCCAGTATTCCTCCACAAAGGGATGGCCGTTCACAAAACCCACATCCCCGCGCAGGCGTCTTGGAGTCACCAGTTCTTTGAGCCGCCATTCATCCTCGATAAACTCCGGGATATATTCTGTTTCCAGCCCGAATACCGAGGAATAACGCTCGGCCAATACCTTGGCTTTGTTTTCGCCCAGATCGGCTTCGATGAAGTTCTGCCGGACAAGATTCTTTTGTTCCACAATATCGCCGTCCGCGATGATGAAGCGGACGGGACGGTCCAGCGCGTAGAGCAGGCGGTAGAGGTGCGGCGCGATGTGGCCTCCGGTGCCGCCCGCGCCCAGCATGACGATCTTGACCGGGCGGTTTTGGCTGAATTTCATTCCTCCGTCGCCCCCTTTGACCAAAAGGACCGCGATTGCCCAACGGTTTCCACCCGCGCTGTCCATTCCTGTGGAAAATCAGGCGGCAGGCCTTCGATGACGCTGCCCGGGTTGATGCGGCAGCGTTTTCTGCCGCAGGAAATGCGGGCGCTGATTTCGGGGAAAAAAGCGTCCAGCCTCCCGAACACCATGTAAACGCGGGTCATGCGCTCGTCCCAGTCGTCGGTGGGGGAAAATTTCGCCGGCATGGAATTATGGCTGTGGATATCGGCCACGCAGACATAGCGGTCCTCGTCCAGAGCGTCGTCGGCGTCAAGCCGCGCGTCCACATGCGCTTTACCAACAAATTGTTTGGGTACCGCGATGCGGTACTGTTCCTCCAGCTTGTCCCAGTAGATCTGCACCATTGCCTCCAGTTCCCGTTCCCTCATAAAATAGCGGAAGAACCCGACCACCTGACAGATGACCGGAAAGGGAATCCGGGGCAGCGCCGGAAAAAAACCGGCGCTCACCTCCGAAAGTTCGGGAATATCGGTGGCAGGGACGACAAAGCGCCCCGCCTCGGTACAGCGGATTTCGTAGACCCTTCCGTCCCGCCCGGGGACGATTTGAATGGCCTTTCCCGACTGCTCCGCTTCCTCCAAATTGGTGAAAACTCCTTTGTAGGCTGAAACAACG
>CAZVAV010000210.1:0-4524 GCA_964625135.1 uncultured Oscillospiraceae bacterium
ATCATCAGCAGCACCCTCGGGTGCTCGGTCGGAACCTCGGCCGCCTCGGCCGGGGCGGTCAGCAGCTCGCAAACAACCTGCTCGATAACCGGCCGAAGCTGCCGTGCTTCGGTCAGTCGTTCTTTTTTTGCGCGCTCCCGCAGCTTTCGCACAATCTGCGTCGCGGTTTCCACCCCAACGTCGGCCATGATCAGCTGTTCCTCGAGCTCGTCAAAATATTCGTCGTCGATTTTTGCTGCGAAGGAAATCTTGCGAAGTCCCGCGCCAATCGCGGAAAAAAGTCCCATATTCATGCGCTCCCTTCGTTATTTTATCCCCATCTTCTTTTCGATCTCGGACACCTCAAGCTGTAAAAGCTTCGAGATACCCTCCTCCTGCATCGTCACACCATAGAGGACGTCCGCCTCCTCCATCGTGCCGCGCCGATGAGTGATCGCGATGAACTGGGTCTTGGCGGTCAAGGTATGCAGATACGCGGCAAACCGCGCGACGTTGACGTCATCGAGCGCGGCTTCAATCTCGTCCATCAAGCAGAACGGGGAAGGATTGACCTTCAGAATGGCAAAGAAAATAGCGATTGCCACAAACGCCTGCTCGCCGCCCGAAAGAGCCGCAAGATTTTTGATCAGCTTGCCGGGTGGATGAACGGTGATTTCAATGCCGCTTTCCAAAAGGTTGTCGGGCTCGGTCAGCGAGAGCGCCGCGCTGCCCCCCTCGAAAAGCTCGTTGAAGATTTTGCCGAAGTTTTGGCTGATCGCCGCGAACTGCTGCGAAAAGATACCGCGCATCTGTTCGGTCAGCTCCCCGATCAGACGGTTAAGCTCCGCCTTGGAATGCGAAACGTCGGCGACCTGCCTGGACAGAATCTGATACCGCTCGGAAACCTCGCGATACTCCTCAATCGCCTCCACATTGACCGAGCCCAGCGCCTTGATTCTTGCGCGCAGCTCGGCGAGACGCCGGCTTGCACTGGCGAGATCCTCAATCGGGCTTGCCTCCTGCTCCGCGTCCGAACGGGTCAGCTCGTATTCATCATAAAGCTTGGCAATCAGTCCGCTGCACTCGCCCTCGGCGGTCGATTTTTGCTCGTCAAGCCGCACCACCTCGCGGTAGAGGGCATCGCGCCGGGCGCTTTCCTCCCGCTCGATTCCCCGCAGCTCGGTACAGCGGCGCTCGCTTTCCTCACGCTGCTTCATCGTGCCCAGCACCGCCTGTCCGGCGCCCTCGGCATCCCGGCGATCCTGCTCGGCCTGAGCGGTCAGCGCTTCAATCTGTTTTTCGGCGGCGGCAATCCGCTCTTCGAGCGCGGAGATTTTCTCGCGCTGCTCCTGCTGCTGCTGTCCGGCGGAGCCGCGCAGGGCAAGGAAGCGCGCAACCTGCTCCCCGGCGGTGGCGATCTCATGCTCGAGCAGGGCGACACGGGTATTCTGCTCGCTTTTTTTCTCGTTTAAGGCGGTTTGACGCAACGCCAGCGCGTCGCGCATCGCGCCGCCCTCGGCAATCTGCTGCTGAAGCCGCTCAAGCTGGTCTCCCAGCGTCTGGGTCAGCTCCTGCGAGCTTCCGCTCTTCTCCTGCATCTCGGAGAGGCGGGCTAAGAGGGTCTCCCGTTCCCGGTCGGCCTCCCGCCTTTGCCGCTCGGCCTCCGCGATCCGCTGTCCGGCTGCCGTCAGCTCGGCCTCGCCGCGAATGCGATCCTCCTCGCAGGCCTTCTGCTGCGCCGCGATGGCAGAAAGCTCAGCCTCGACCGCTGCAAGCTCCCGCGCGGCCTCCTCCCGACGCGAGGCAAACCCGCCACGGTCGGCCTCAAGCCGATTGGCCTCCTGCCCGAGCCGTTCGATCTCGGCCTGACGGCCGAGGATCCCGGCTGATTTGACGGTGTAGCCGCCGGTCATCGCGCCGCCCGCGTTGATGATCTGGCCGTCGAGCGTCACAATCCGAAAACGGTAGCCGTGCTGCTTGGCAATGGTCACGGCGCAGTCGATGTCCTCGGCCACCACGACCCGCCCAAGCAGCGAGGCCACAACCCCGCCAAAGCGCGCCTCACAGGTGACAAGGTCGCAGGCAAGGCCGACAAAGCCGGAAATCCGGTCAATTCCGCCAATGTCAAGCCGATTTCCCTTGACCGAGGTCAGCGGCAGGAAGGTCGCCCGTCCTGCCTTCGCATCCCGCAGCAGGGCAATTGCCCGTTTGCCGGTCTCTTCGCTCTCAACAACGATGTTCTGCATCGCGCCGCCAAGCGCCGTCTCGATGGCGACGGTGTGCTCGTCCCCAACCGAAATCAGCGAGGAAACCGGGCCGAAGACCCCCGGCAGCGCGCCCGCGCGAGATCGCCCCATCACGAACTTGATGCTCGAGCCAAAGCCCTCCATATTCCGATCCATGTCGGCGAGCAGCTTTGCCCGCTGCCGCCGTTCATTGACCCTACGGTCGAATTCGGCGAGCTTTTGATCAAGCTCGGCCACCTTCTGTCCGCGCAGCTGCTGCCGCAGCCGATAGCCCTTTGCCGAATTCTCGAGCGACAGGGTGGTTTCTGCAATTTGCGAGAGCAGGCCCTCGCATTCCGCGGCTTCCAACCGGGCGTCGGCCACTGCCTGCTCCCGGGCGGCTCGAGCCGCCTCCATCGCCTCAATCCGCGCGGCGCTTTCCCCCAGCAGCGACGCGGCGGTTGCCGCGTCGAGTCGCGCCGCCTCAATCGCTTCAAACGCGCCGGCGCGCCGAATCCGCAGTCGTTCAAGCTCGGCGGCACAGCGCTGCTGTTCGCTTAAAAGCTCGGTCAGCTGTCCGGCGAGCGCTTCTGCTTCTGCCTGCGCCTGCTGCAAACCAGCACGCTGTCCGGCAAGCTTCTGCTCGACGGCGGCAAGGTCGCTCTCCAGCTCTCCCTGCGAGCGTCCGGCCTGCTCGATCGCCGCCTTTGCCTCTTCAATCGACCGCTCGTGGTGGCCGATATCATTTTGCAGCACCGCCCGCTCGGCCTCAAGCGATGCCGCCCGCTCGCCGCGGCGCTTCTGCTCGTCACGCTGCTCCTCAATGGCGAGCATCAGCGCCCGACCGTGCTCCTGCTCCTCGGCGTACTGCCGCTCGCATGCGGCAACCGCCTGCTCGGCGGCCTCGTGGTCGGCTCTAGCCAGCAGCAACCGATCCTCCAGCTTCGCGGTGCGCTCCTGTAAATCCCGGATGGTGTGCATCCAGAGCGAGACCTCCAGCGTTCTTTTCTCTCCGGCCAGCTCCAAAAACCGCCTTGCCTTCTCGGACTGGGCTCGCAACGGGGTGATGCGTCCCTCTAGCTCGGAAAGGATGTCCCGCAGCCGCAGAAGGTTTTCTTCGGCAAGCGTCAGCCTGCGCTCCGCCTCGGTTTTGCGGTAGCGAAACTTGGCGATGCCCGCCGCTTCCTCAAAAATTTCCCGGCGCTCCTTCGATCGAGCCGAGACAATCTCGGCGACGCGACCCTGCCCAATGATCGAGTAGCCGTCCCGGCCAAGGCCGGTGTCAAGAAACAGCTCGGTAATATCCCGCAGGCGCACCTGCGCACCGTTAATCCGATATTCGCTGTCCCCCGTGCGGTAGAGCCGCCGGGTGACCGATACCTCGTCGGAATCGATTCCCGCAAGGGTTCGATCCGCGTTATCGATGAGGAGGGTGACCGACGCCATCCCAACCGATTTTCTCGTCTGGGTTCCGCCGAAGATCACATCCTCCATCTTGCCGCCGCGCAGGGTGCGGGTCGACTGTTCGCCGAGCACCCAGCGGATGGCATCGGCGATGTTGCTCTTGCCCGAACCGTTTGGCCCGATGACGGCGGTGATTCCGTCGTTAAAGTCAAGCCGGGTTCGATCCGGAAAGGACTTAAAGCCCTGAATGTCAAGAGATTTCAGCCGCAAGCAATCGCCTCCTTTTGGTTTTGTTGTAATTACGGATTAGAGGATGGATAACAGTTTTGGCGACAGGGCGGGCTGCCCCGGCTGTTCCTCCACCCGCAGCCGCCCGCCGCGCGCGGCGATTATGTCGGCATTTTGGCGGCGCTGACCCAGCATCCGGGAAAGCTCCCCTGTGCGAACGGCGACCTGCACCGACCGATTGTGCAACGCCACCCCCTCAAGCTGACGCAGCAGCCGGGCGAGCATCAGCTTGCCTTCGCAGAGCTCGCGAAACGCCGGATGATACGGCCCGGCAACCAGCTTCTCCTCCAGAGAGCCGGAGGGATGCAGCCCCACGCGGATGATGCGGATGTCCGGGTGCTCCCCAAACAGCTCCATCACGCGCGCTGTGCGTGCGACCCCTTGCTCGAGTGTCAGCGGCTGGTATTCCCCACGAAGCATCCGCGTCTCCAGCTCGGTGCCGCGCAGCACCAGCGTCGGGTAGAGGCGGATTGTATCAGGGCGGCATTCGATCAGGGCGCGAGCGGTCGCGAGGTCATCGGCCTCATCCGCGCCGTCAAGCCCGAGCATCATTTGAAGCCCCAGCGAAAATTCATGCGCTTGAATCCGCCCGCAGGCCGAGCGCACATCGGCAGCGGTGTGACCCCGG
>CAZVAV010000211.1:0-4523 GCA_964625135.1 uncultured Oscillospiraceae bacterium
TGGCTGTGGGCTTCGCGCTCTGGTTCGGCCACCGAAGGGTCGTTGGCGTATCGCAGTGAACCTTCTCGCACAGTCATAAAAAAGAGGCTCCTTGTCGGATGTGGCACACCGCAACATCTGACAAGGAGCCTTTTTCCGTCCACTTGCGCTACAGGGTGCTATGGTGTACAATAAAGGTTAATTCTTTGAATACCAAGGGGGAGAAGCCGGATGACCCAAAGTTCAGGCCGCAGGATGCTCGACGACCGCTATGAGCTGACCCGGCGAATTTCCCAATGCGGTGAGACAAGCGTTTATATCGGTCGGGACGTCGTGTCCGAGCGTATGGTTACGATAAGGGAGTTCTGCCCCGCTCCGATTATGGAGCGGGATGAGCAGGAGTGTGTGCGGGTTCTTCCAGGCTGTGAGGTGCAGTATAAATCCCTCTCCTCCGATTATGAGGAGCTCTGCCGCTATCTGATGGGACTGCCCACAGAGCTGTCGCTGATCCGCCCCTTCGACGTCCTTTGGCGCAACGATACCGTCTATTCGGTCGAGTGGTATGTGGGAGCCGAAACGGTAGGGGATTATCTTGACCGGATGGGAAGGCCGCTCGGCTGGGTTTCCCTGAAAAAGATGCTCGCTCCCGTCGTTCGGGCTCTTGGCAGGATGCACGCGGACGGAATCTATCACCGTGGGATTTCCCCCGAGACGGTGGTGATGACCGCACGGGAGGAGCTGCTGCTGTCCGGCTTTTGTATCCCGGCGGCAAGAACCGCGGACAGCGAGATCGCCGCGACCCTGTATTTCGGCTACAGCGCCCCTGAGCAGTACTCCTCCAACAGCTGGCAGGGCAGCTGGAGTGACGTCTATTCGCTGGCCGCGGTCTGCTATCTGGCGCTGACCGGCATCACCCCGATTGAATGGCGGCAGCGGGGAGAGCGTCATCCGCTGACCCCGCCGTCCGAGCTGGCACCAGACCTGCCGACCCATATTTCCGACGCGCTGCTCAAGGCGCTTTCGGTGGATCTGCGCACCCGTTACCGCACCGTTGAGGAATTTTGGATTGCCCTGCTTGACGAGCCGGGGTCGGGGACGGTCACCTATCCGCTTTCGGTCGTCAAGCGAACCGATCCACCGGTGGCGCAGTCTTTGTCCGCCGCGGTAAGCGTTCGCCCGCTGATCTTTTCGCTTGTTATCATTTCGCTGGTCGCGGTTCTCGCGCTGGGAATTTCGTATCGCTTAGTGGATACCTATTTTTCTCCGCTTATCCCCACGCAGACCGGCAATCCGCCCGAGGAGTCCTCGGCTTTCGAGGAGCCCGATCCCCAGATCTATATTCCCAACCTGCTTGGGAACGATATTGAAAAGGTTTTGCTCGATCCACTCTATCAGAGCCTTTTCACCTTCCAGATTGAGCGTGTGTTCTCCGAAGTCACCCCGGCGGGGGTGAT
Organism: uncultured Oscillospiraceae bacterium; assembly: GCA_964625135.1. Lineage (GTDB taxonomy): Bacteria > Bacillota > Clostridia > Oscillospirales > Ruminococcaceae > Yanshouia. The sequence goes on from CAZVAV010000211.1 coordinate 1,434, forward strand.
CCTTTCTCAATATCCCAAAGCGGGCGCCATTCCTCAGGAGGATGGGAAGTCGGAAATACGGGTTTGGGTCTGCAAGGGAAGCGAGCGCGCGCCGATGCCCGCGCTGGAGGGACTGACCCTCGCCCGGGCTACCGCGATTCTCAACGGACTGGAGATCGGCTATGTTGAGGAACCGGTTGAGCTGCCCGGAGCGGAAAACGGAACGGTTGCCTCGACCAGTATCCCGCCCGACGGCATCGTCTACCGAACCGTCGATACGGTCATCCTTTATGTGGTGCAGAATCCCGAGGAGGAGAAAGCCCCCTCGCAGGAGACGCCGCGCAGCAGCTCGGAGTATATCTACCAGCCGTGGAAGAATCAGCCGGCGACCGAATCGCCCCCCTATTCTTACCAGCGATAAAGGGATATTCTGATTTTGCATTCATAATATTCATTTAATTTTGAATAAATGTCGTGAAGCGTCGAATATTTCGGATAAAAATGCTTAAAATCGGTTGACAAACGATTCAATCAAGGCTAAGATAGAAAATATCCATGAGAATACACTGGATGAGAAACGATGCATATGAAGGAGAAAATGATCCATATGAGTTTACTGAAAAAATTTCTTGCGGCCGCCTGTGCCGTTGCGATGATCGGCAGCCTTGCGGCCTGCGGCGGCAGCTCGAGCAGCACCGCCCCCGCGGCTTCCTCTGATGTGGCGGCTCCCTCCGAGGCGCCCGCCGCAAAGACCAAGCTCCGTGTCGGTACCTCGGCCGATTTCCCCCCCTATGAGTTCCACGCGATGGACGCCAACGGAAAGGATACCATTGTTGGCGCCGACATCGAGCTTGCAAAATATGTCTGCGAGCAGCTCGGCTACGAGCTGGAGATCGTCGACATGGGCTTTGACGGCTTGATCGGCGGCCTGAAGGAAGGCGCCTTCGATATGATCATCGCCGGCTTCTCGATCACCCCTGAGCGCGAGGCGGAATGCCTCTTCTCCAAGCCTTACTTTGGCATGGAGCAGGCTGTTCTGGTTCGCGAGGGGGACAAGGCCGCCTATGCCACCGTTGACACGCTGATGGGCAAGAAGGTTGGCGGCCAGATGGGCAGCATTCAGGAGGGTCTGGCCAGACAGTATGCCGGTGAGAGCGCCGTCGTCATCCAGAACGTCCAGGATATGGTCATGATGCTGATGGAAGGACAGCTCGACGCGCTGATTGTGGAGAGCACCGTCGCCGACAACGTGATTTCCGCCAATCCCAGCCTCGTCAAGTCCGACGCGGTGATTGAGATGGATGCCAACAATATCGCCATCGCCTTCCAGAAGGAGAACACCACGCTCCGCGATCAGGTCAACGAGGTGCTCGACACCGTGATTGCCCAGAAGATGGTCGATACGTGGGTGATGCAGTATCAGGAGCAGACCGAGACCGCGAAGTAACAATTCAATCGAAAAGGCAAACGCCTTGCAGGGGAAGCACCGCGGCGGCGCATTCGGAGAGATTCGGATGGGTGCGCCCGGTGCTTCCCGCCGTCTGTCCGTATCACATCGACCAGCCATAAGGAGCGCCTATGATCGTTGATATTTTTTCGTTGCTTACAAAATACTGGCCTTATTTTCTACGCGGCACCCGCAACACCATTTTTATTGCCCTCGCGGCGGTGGTGGGGGGCTGTCTGGCGGGTCTGATCATCTCGCTGATGCGTATGTCGAAGAACCCGCTGCTCAGCATACCCGCGCGCGTCTACATCACTGTCTTTCGCGGGACGCCGATCATCGTGCAGCTCTGGATCTTCTACCTCCAGCTTACCAAGCTGATCTCCTTTCCCGAGGGGATCTTTCTTGGGATGGATCTGACCCGGCTGCTGCCCTGCCTTATCGCCCTTTCGCTCAATTCGGGCGCGTATGTCGCCGAAATTCTGCGGGCGGGCATTCAGGCGGTCGACGTCGGACAGATGGAGGCGGCTCGCAGCATCGGCATGCCCAAGGCGCTTGCGATGAAGGAGATCATCCTGCCGCAGGCGGTTAAAAATATCCTTCCCGCTATCTGCAATGAGTTTATTACGCTGGTCAAGGAGACGGCGATTATCCAGTACCTCGGGGTTGCCGACCTGATGTACTCGATGAACGCGGTCAAGACCATCACCTATCAGATTCTGCCCAACTACTATATTGTCGGCGTCATCTACTTCGTCCTCAACCTCCTTGCGGGACGCGGGGTCGATATGGTTGAAAGGAGGATGAATCGCAATGATCACCGTTAAGGGATTGCGCAAGAGCTTTGGCAAGCTTGAGGTGCTGCGCGGCATCGATGAGGAGATCAGCCGGGGTGAGGTTGTGGTGGTCATCGGGCCGTCCGGCTCGGGCAAGAGCACCTTTTTGCGGTGCCTGAACCTGCTGGAAGCGCCGACCGGCGGCCAGATTATCTTCGAGGGAATCGATATCACCGATAAAAAGACCGACATCAACAAGCTTCGGCAGAAGATGGGGATGGTGTTTCAGCAGTTTAACCTCTTTCATAACCTTTCGGTGATGGATAACATCACGATTGGCCCGATCAAGCTCAAGGGAAAGAGCAGGGAGGAGGCCGAGGCACAGGCGATCAAGCTGCTCGAGCGGGTGGGGCTGTCCGACAAAGCCCACGGCTATCCGAGCCAGCTTTCGGGCGGACAGAAGCAGCGGATTGCGATTGTGCGGGCGCTGGCGATGGAGCCCGATGTCATGCTCTTTGACGAGCCGACCTCGGCGCTCGATCCCGAGATGGTCGGGGAGGTGCTCGACGTTATGAAGGCGCTTGCCACCGAAGGGATGACGATGGTGATCGTCACCCACGAAATGGGCTTTGCCCGTGAGGTCGGCGACCGGGTTCTGTTTATGGATCAGGGGATGATCACCGAATCGGGTACCCCGGAGAAGATCTTTAGCAATCCGCAGGACGAGAGAACCAAAAGCTTTCTCTCCAAGGTTCTGTAACGCAAGTATGTTTCGCGGCGCGCTCCTTTCCTGATCAGGGAAAGGGGATGCGCCGCGTTATCCTATCACAGGAGGAATTTTTAAACGATGAAGCAGCTTACAGTCATTGGGGCGGGCAACGGCGGGATGAC